>NZ_RCVI01000165.1:0-1002 GCF_003667455.1 Micromonospora sp. CV4
CAGCGGGGATGTTGGCCAAGGACACGGAGCTGGCAGGTTCACCGAATAAAAATCCGGTGGCGATTTTCAATACAGTGGCCCGAACGTCCCAATTCATCTCGCAGCTGATCGGGACCAAACCTCTGGAAAGCCAGCGGGGCGTTCGCACGGAGCGGCCTGACACCAGATCCTCTCAAGAAATAATCAAGGATCTTAAAGTCCGTCGCGGGGCTCATTAGGCCCCCAGCGTCAGCTGTCAATGAAATTGCCCCCACAGGGCCCCGTGGTTAGAATTTTTAAACATGGTGTTTCTTCTGGTTTTTCTTTCATTGATGCTGTCGTTCTCGGTTTGTACGGTCTTAAGCTGTTTTCTTTGGCCCTATCGCCGTCAGCTGTTGCATCGCCTGATCCTGAGTATTCAGGTGACCTATGCAGTGTGGGCTTTTTCCGTCATCACTGTTCTGGTGATTGATGATATGTCTGTTAAAATTTTCCTGACTCACATGCGGCAGCTGATTTTGCCACCGCTGTGTGCGACCTGGGCTCTGGTGGGGACGGCCATTTTCCTTCCCAAGCTTTGGGGAAAAGTGCGCCGTTGGTATGGGGTGCTTTATCTGTTCCCGGCGGTGGTGATTGTCGCCAATGCCCTTTCGATGATGGGCTTTCCTTTTGCGAAAGAATGGATCTTCTTTAACTTCCGCTTGGTGGATGGTTTTCAGGGGCTTCCTATCTTTGAACGAAGTCCGCTGCAAAAAGCCAATCTGATGTATTCGTTCTTTTGGATTTTTGCCTTGTACGGAGTTTATTTCTGGGTGATGGCCACCCAGAAAGGCCCGCGACGCTGGCACGCATTTGTGATGTTCCTGGCAAGTCTAGTTCCGGTGGGAGCCGAAATCCTTGGGCAGACAGTGTTCAAACTGCAGCCGCAGTTCATGCAGTTGACGGTGGCAGGGATCTGGCCTTCCATGCTGGCTTTGAACTATGCGGTGGCGCGCGGGGATGTTCTTGAAATCAGCACTCTGG
>NZ_RCVI01000057.1:0-957 GCF_003667455.1 Micromonospora sp. CV4
CAGGCCCTGGGCAGGGTGGGGCGTTCAGGGCATGCGGGCCGGGCTGGTACACGGGACGCTCGTCTAGGCTGGCCGGCCGGGGGTGGTGCGCGTGCGACGGACAGCGCCGGTGGCGAACGCGGCGGGGCTGCTGGCCGGGTACGCGCTGGACAGGCTGCTCGGCGACCCACGCCGGTGGCACCCGGTGGCCGGCTTCGGGCAGGTCGCCGGCGCGCTGGAGCGGCGGCTATACCGGCCGGACCGGACGGCCGGTGCGCTGTTCACCGCAATGTCCGTCGGTGGGCCGGTGCTGCTCGGGGCGGCCGCCGCGGCAGCCACCCGGCGCCGGCCGGTGACCCGGGCGGTGCTCGTCGCCGCCGGCACCTGGACCGTGCTGGGCGGTCGCACGCTGCGGCACGAGGCCACCGTCATGGGTGGGGCGCTGCGCGACGGCGACCTGCCCGCCGCCCGGAAACGCCTCGGTCACCTCTGTGGCCGGGACCCGTCGACGCTGGGCGAGTCGGAGCTGGCCCGGGCCACCGTCGAGTCCGTCGCGGAGAACACCTCCGACGCGGTGGTCGCCCCGCTGGTCTGGGGCGCGGTCGCCGGCCTGCCCGGGCTGCTGGGCTACCGCGCGGCCAACACCCTCGACGCGATGGTCGGGCACCGGTCGGCGCGCTACGCGCGGTTCGGCACCCCGGCTGCCCGCCTGGACGACCTGCTCAACCTGGTGCCGTCCCGGCTGACCGGGCTGCTCACCATCGCCGTCGCGCCGGTCGCGAACGGCGACCGGGAACGGGCCTGGCGGGTGTGGCGGCGCGACCGCAACGACCACCCGAGCCCCAACGCCGGTCAGTGCGAGGCGGCGATGGCCGGTGCGCTGGGGGTCCGCCTCGGAGGCCGGAACATCTACTTCGGACGCTCCGAGGTGCGTCCCTTCCTGGGCGACGGTCCCCGCCCCGGTCTCTATACACATCT
>NZ_RCVI01000056.1:0-936 GCF_003667455.1 Micromonospora sp. CV4
GTCCGGAAGCCAGGTATGAGACTGTTCCCGCATCCACGTTCCCCGCATAGCGGTTGCGTGTGGCATTGGCGTGGAAGGCTTCATTCTGACTTGTTACAGTCACGCCGGAAGGTACGTTGGGAACAACGATACTGACCAGGGAATGTGTCGACAAAGTGGAATTGGCAGTAGGGCTGAAGCGCTGGTAGGCACCTGCCGCCACATAATTGCCGGTTGTTTCAGTGTGATTGCGCAAGGTCGCATTCAATGCTTCCGTTGTGATGGCGCTAAAGGCACTTGGGAAAGGGGCAAGATCCCCAATCACCGCGCCACCTTTGACCTGGAAGTTGGTCGCCGGTGCATTGGTGTTGATACCTACCTTGCCGTCCGCCTTGATGGTCATCCACTTGTTCACACCCATCATGTCGGTGAAGTGCAGGTCCGCTGAAGTGGTGTTGGTGAAATCCGTACCGGATTCAATATAGTTCGCGCCACCTTGGGAAAGAATGCGCATGGTGACCGGAGTGCCGGACTTGTCCTGAATGCGCAAGTCCACCGCCCCTGTGTTGGAAAGATGCAGGTTCCCTGTCGGAGCCGTTTCGTTCACGCCGACTTTGCCTGTGGCAAGAATGGTCATGCGGGGATTGGCGTCTGTTTCAAAGGTCAAAGACTGGGCGTCGTTGGTGCCCAGGACTGCCGCAGTACCAAAGCTATTGCCGCCATTGGCAAAAATCCCCGAAGAAGAATAACTCGTACAACCCATCACACCCGACGCATTGAAGGTCAGCATCTGTGCGGTGCCGCAGGTAAATGGAATCACCGCAGAACCTGTGCCGTTGGAAACAAGCAGACGGTCGGCCGTCAAAGACGTCGCGCCCGTACCACCTTTGGATACCGGTACGGCAGACGGGAAGTTCGCCGGATCAGCACTGATAGTGCCTGAGGAAACCGCGATAC
>NZ_RCVI01000055.1:0-999 GCF_003667455.1 Micromonospora sp. CV4
GGCCAGTTCCGGCGGCGCTCACGGCCGGCACGGCGCCGGCGGCGGACGCGGGCGGCACGGCCGGCTTCAGCCAGGCCGGCTGGCCGGCGACCACCAGCACCACAGCGTCACAGGCGTCGGCGACCGCCCGGTTGGCCGCGCCGAGCGCGTCGGTGAACGCCCGACCCAGCGGCGTGGTCGGCACCAGGGACAGCCCCACCTCGGGGCTGACCAGCACCACCCGCGCGGAGCAGGCGCGGATCGCCTCGGCCAGCTCAGCGATGGTCGCCACGTCGTCGGCGGGCTGATGGTCCGGGTCGAGCAGCACCGTCACCCAGCCGCCCAGGTCGTCCACGAGCAGCGTCTCGTTCGGCTGCGCGGACTCGAGGACGTCGGCCAGTCGCCGCGGGTCGGCCGCGGTCTCCTCGGTGCTCCAACTGCCCGGCCGCCGGGCGCGGTGCGCGGCCAGCCTGGTCGCCCACTCGGTGTCCTCCGGATCGCCCTCCGGGGCGGTGGCGACATAGCGGACCACCGGCGCGTCGGCGACCAGGGACTCAGCGAACTCGGACTTGCCGGACCGGATACCGCCGAGAACCAGGACCGTGTTCCACCCGTCAACGGACATGCCCGTACCTTAAGGCCGCCCGGGGTTCCGTTGCCTGCCGGCCCGGGCGGTCGTGGTCCGGTCAGTCGCAGTGCTCGAATCCACTGCCGTAGCTGACCCCACCGGTGGAGCCGCCCCACTTGACGCACGTCCCTGCGGCGCTGGTCCGCACCGGCCCGGCGTAGTAGTCGAAGGACCCGCTGTCGGTGCTGCGGGCCCGCCCCTGCACCTCCAGGTACGCCGACGCCGCCGACTTCGTGCCGACCGCGGTGTCCTTGAGGGTGACCACGCAGTTGTTGCCGTTGCCCGAGTGGTAGAGCAGGTAGACCCGGCCGCGCCGGCGACCGTCGCCGTCGGTCAGCGTCGCCGAGTCGATCACCTGGTAGCCACTGCCGCACACCTGGGCCGCCGTGTAC
>NZ_RCVI01000054.1:0-928 GCF_003667455.1 Micromonospora sp. CV4
CTCCGGGAGCAGCCTATGTTTACTTCGGACGGTCAGCGCCTTCGGCATCAGCCACAGAGGATGAAACGTACCGCAACCAGTTCTGGTTCTGCGGTAACCGCAAGATGGATACGAACAAACACTTCTCGTGCCTGACCAATAAAGCCGGCTTCCGCATTTTGTTCCCGCGCAGCTTCTATAAAGATGATCAGGTGGGCTCAGGTGTAAAAATGACTTCACGTGGCTTCGGGACATCTGTCGCTCTGGTCGGTGATCATTCTCGCTATGATGCAACCAACACGGCGTTGACAAGTCCTTCCGACACGAATGCAGACGGATGGGCGGAAGCAGTGGTTTCGAGCAGCTATTTCAATAATGGCTCCAAAACCAATTCAGGCGCATTGTGGGTCTTTTATGGAAATCCGTTCAAACTTTATGAAATGGATGCCTTCAAGGGTATCGATGCCGTGGATCCTAATATCAAGGACAGCGACTGGAATGACGGGTCTTCCCAGTGTGACCGCTTTGATACGAACAACAATCTCACCAAGCGTAAATGTGCCCCGACACTGATTCGCTCCAATTCCATTGGTTCGAATTACTATCTGGGACTTTATCCGGAAGCGATGGCGGTCGGTGACGTCACAGGTGATGGACTGAAAGATGTTGTCGTGGGTGCGACGGGAGATGGAACGAAAGCGACCAACTCCGGAGCAGCTTATGTGTTTACAAGTTTGTCCGGTGTGGGGCTGACCTCCAACTTCCTGCATCTGTACAACTATCAGTGGCAGTCCTATGACTACTTCGGCCGCTCCGTGGCTGTGGGCAATTTTGACGGGGACTATTCCGGTTTGACGCCGCTGAATGACGTGTTCGTTGGATCTTACCTGGACAAGTCGACAAAGCTGGGTGGTGGAGCCGCCTTCGGCTACTACTCCAAAGGTCAGCC
>NZ_RCVI01000053.1:0-959 GCF_003667455.1 Micromonospora sp. CV4
CCCCTGGGCCGCCGCCCCACCTACCCCGCCGGGCAACCCCGCGTCCAACTCGACCACATCCTCGCCGACCGGCACGCCCTCGCGCAGCTCCCACCGGTACGCGCGGTCACCACGCCGCTGTCCACCATCTCCGACCACCGACCCCTGCTGGTCGACCTCGGCTGAGAATCTCCGCCATCGGGGGTCACGAATCACCGCGGCCTGCTCCCACCACCATCACCGCGTAGCGGCCCGGCACCGGAGGAGAGGCGACCGCCAGCCGCAAGATTCCCTCAAGATCATTGCATCGACGAACTCCGACGATCATGCTGGTCGAAACCCGCGCCACGATCCACCAGTCGGAGGCCACATGAGACGCCAGCGGTCCATCCTCATAGCCGTATCCACCCTCCTCGCCGTCACCCTCACCACCGCGCCAAGCCCCGCCAGCGCCCAGAGCGCCGCGGAACCCAACCAGGTCACCAACCTCACCGTCCGCCAGGCCGACGGGTACGCCACCCTCGCCTGGCAACCCGTCGACGGCGCCACCGACTACCAGATCGAACGCACCGCCGTCGACGCCAACGGCACCCCCACCGGCGCACCGACCATCGTCGGCATCTGGCGCCCCAACCGCCAGATCAACCAGGAGTCACCCACCTTCGCCGACTCCGGATTCAACCCCGGCGACACCTTCCAGTGGCGGGTACGTGCCCGCGCCGGCACCACCGAACAGCCCTACTCCGACGCGGTCCGCGGCACCACCACCGCACCGTGGGGCAACCCCGCGACGCCCGGCGAGCAGCTGCGCACCCAGTGGGAGACCACCCACGCCGCGCAGTACACCAGCGACACCGACGAGTACGCCTACACCGCCGCCGTCGACGCCCTCAGCGACCGGGTCCGCGTCGTCGAGCTCGGCCGCACCGTCCAGAACCGACCCATCAACATGATGGTCATCGGCTACCCCACCCCGGCGG
>NZ_RCVI01000052.1:0-886 GCF_003667455.1 Micromonospora sp. CV4
CCGGAAGCATCCAAGCCCGAAACGCAGAACGTCGGCAAGGTCGACGAGCGCAAGATCGTATCTTATGATCTGACCAGCCAGGACCGTATTATTCGTGGCCGACTTCCGCAGTTGGAAGTCATCTACGAGAAATTCATGCGTGCCTTCCGCGTTTCTTTGTCATCAGCTCTGCGTAAAATCGCCTCCATCACGCTGACCTCCACTGAATTCCTGAAATTCGGGGAATTCATCAATACACTGCCAATGCCGACGTGCATGTCGGTGCTGCGTTTCGGAAACCTGCGTGGTTCCGCATTGTTCGTGATCGAAAGCAAGCTGGCTTATGCGTTGGTGGACAGCTTCTTTGGCGGGGCTGACCGCCCTTATACAAAAATCGACGGCAAGGATTTCACCCCGATTGAGCTTTCCATTGTCCAAAAGGTGGTGGGACTGGCGATCAACGATATGGAAATGGCCTGGGCCTCCATTGAAAAGATCCCCTGTTCTTTTGTTCGTACCGAGGTAAACCCGCAGTTCGTGGGTATCGTGCCTCCGACGGACGTGGTTATTGCCTCCACATTCGACGTGGAGCTTGAAAACGCGACTGGCACGATCTCCATCGTGATTCCTTACGCGACCATCGAGCCAATCAAACAGAAACTGCAGACCGGTTTCCAGGTTGAGACCGATCAGACAGACAAAAAGCTATGGACTGCGATCATCCAGGAACAGCTTCTGGAAACAGACATGGAGATCAAAGTGAACCTGGGCGAAACCGAGATCAAGCTGAAGGATCTTATGAACCTGAAAGTCGGCGATGTGATTCCGCTGGATCAGGATGCCTCAGGAGAATTCGACGTGGCGGTCGAAGGTGTCAGAAAGTTTAAAGGTTATTACGGAATACATC
>NZ_RCVI01000160.1:0-915 GCF_003667455.1 Micromonospora sp. CV4
GAGCAGCAGGGCGGCCAGGTTGGCCCACACCCAGTAGGCGTACGGGCGCTCGGCCGCCCAGCCCTGGTAGTACCGCTCGACCACCAGCCGGTACCCCTCCCACCACTCGAAACCGGCCACCACGAAGATCGCTGTCACGGCGACCACCCCGCCGCAGGCGGCGAGCAGCGCTCCCCAGCGGTGGGTGCGGCGCAGCGCCAGCACGGCCAGGGCGAGCACCCCGACCAGCAGGAACCCGTACGACAGGTGCAGCGCGAAGCCGAGCAGCGCGCCGCCGGCCGCGGCCGTGGCCCGGCCGCGGACGGCCAGCAGGGCCAGGCCGGCCGCGACCACGGCGGCGAAGATGCCGTCCGCGGAGGCACCTACCCAGACCGCGCCCGGCAGCAGCACCAGGAACGGGGTCACCGCGCGGGCCGCGTCGGCGGCGCCCAGCGCCCGCAGGGTCACCGGCACCGACACCGCCACCGTGGCCCCCACCAGCACGCAGGCCAGGGCGGCGGCGGTGCCTCCGCCCAGGCCGACCCGGTCCAGCCAGACGAAGATCAGCAGCGCGCCGGGGGGATGCCCGGCGGTGTGGGTGGACCAGGCGTCCGGCTGGAAGTCCAGGATCCGGCCCGTGAACCCGGCAAGCATCGCCGGGATGTCGGCGACGCCGGGGACCTCGTGCAGGTACTCCGCCTGCGGGGTGAGTCGCCGGGTCAGCCCCGCCGACCAGCCGTCCACCAGGGCCAACGACAGCGTCCAGGCCACCGCCGCCAGCCACGCGGCGACCAGCAGGACGCCCCAGCGCGCGGTGCGGGCCCACCGCGCCCCCCAGCCCACCACCACGACGGCGACCAGCACCGCGGCCGGGCTGCCCCAGCCGAGGTGCGGCCGCCAGGTCGCGTACAGGGGGGCGGCCTCGGCGTGCAGACC
>NZ_RCVI01000159.1:0-912 GCF_003667455.1 Micromonospora sp. CV4
AAGGAGACCGAGGCGCCCGGGGCGATGCTGCCGTTCCAGGACCGGTTGGTGAAGGTGTGCCGCTGGCCGGCGGAGCTGAGCAGGGCGTCCCAGTAGCTGCCGAGGGTCGTGCCGGCCGGCAGGTCGAAGGCGAGGCTCCAGCCGTTGATGGTCGATCCGCCGCCGTTGGTGATCGTGTACTTTCCCTCCCAGCCGGAGCCCCAGTCGGCTGTCTTGACGAAGCTGGCGGTGGCACCGGCGGCGAACGCGGGCAGCGCCACCCAGGCCGCGCCGAGCGTCGCGGCGAGCGCGGTGACCAGGGACAGGACAAGTGATCTGGCTGGTTTCATGCGACCCTCCACGCCCGGCGCAGGCATCCATGGACATCAACGTTGGCGTTTATTATTAAGATAGTTAACTGTTTCTGTCCAGGGGTCGGCGCAGATGGATGGGCCGCCCGCCGCGCGACCAGGCGGCGGGCGGCCCTTACGGTCCGCCTCAGCGGCGGAAGATGAACCAGTTGACGTTGACGAAATCGTTCGGCTGCCCGCTGGTGAAGGTGAGGTAGACGGTGTGCCGGCCGGTCACCCCGCTGACGTTGCCGGGCACCGAGCGCCAGCTCTGCCAGCCGCCGGTGTTGCCGATCGCGAAGCTGCCGATCGGCGCCGCGGTCGGGCTGTCCACCCGCACCTGGACCAGGCCGCTCACCCCGCCGCCCGCGCCGGAGGCCACCCGGGCCACGAAGTCCCGGGGCCCGGCGGAGCCGAACTCGACGTTGTCGTAGCGCGCCCAGTCCCCGTTGCGGAGCCCGGCGATGTTCTGCCCGCCTTCGGAGCACGCCTCGACGAACACCCCGTTCTGCCCGCTGAACGCCTCGGCCTGGATCTGCCCGTACGCGTCCCTCGTGCCGCCGGGAGGCGGCGTGGTGGGCGG
>NZ_RCVI01000340.1:0-898 GCF_003667455.1 Micromonospora sp. CV4
GTGCCCGGCTCCGGGCGGTCAGGCTTGATCCCTGCGCCGGGCACGGCGGGCCCCACCCCGTCGGTGGTCGCCGTCCGCCGATTCCCCTGCGAGGAGGTCAGCAAGCCGACCGCCGGGTCCACGTGATCGTCGGGTCCGCGCGATCGTCGGGTCCGCCCCATTGCCGGCCGCCCGATCCGCAGTGCAGCGCGGTCCGCAGTGCAGCACGGTCCGGCATGCGGCAGCCGTTCCGGTCGGCAGAACTGCGGCCTCGGCCGCCCTCGGGGGTGGTGGCTGTGGTGAGCGGTATACCTGTGAGTCATAAATATGCCTCTGAGGAGGTATCAGGCTCGTTGACGACCCCGCCCCGGGATCGCCCGGGGAGCGCCTCTTCGGAGTGATCGACCCGATATCAGGGATATTGCGGTGTCCGGTGCTTGCTGATGCCCCGATATCAGCGATACCGAGTCGATCAACCCGCAAACCGGCCCATCCGACGCGCACCGACCGCGAGCCCAGTCCCGCCTATCCGGTATGGGGTGGTTTGACGGTGGCTGGGTGCACCGGCGGCTGGAATCGTGGCGGGCCCGGGGTCGTTACACACTCTGACGATCGCAGCACCACCGCCTCGCCACCTCACCCCTCGAGGTTGGGATGACAGCGGGGCCGGGTTGGAATGCCCCGTGGGTGCGCGGTCGTTGCAGACCCCCGCCGACCACGCCACCACCCGCTTGCACGGGGTGCTGATGGATGGGCCGATCCCGGAATGACCCCGGCCCGGCGGTCGTTACACATGGACCCGGCGCCACGAGCCCTCCGCTTGTCGGCCGCTGGACCCTGGCGCCACGAGCCCCCCGGCTTGTCGGCCGCCGACCTCAGACTTTCCCCCCGTGTATGAGAGCGCCGGACGAGGTGTCTC
>NZ_RCVI01000299.1:0-43303 GCF_003667455.1 Micromonospora sp. CV4
ACGGCCCAGCCGGTGCGGCAGGCCCCGCACGCCGGTGCGGGCGTCGTCGGCGAGGTCGGGCAGGACGTTGGCGAAGTGCGCCCCGGCGCCCAGGCAGGCGGCCGCCGTCAGCAGCCAGGCCGGCGGGGTCGGCTCGCCGGGCAGCCCCAGCACCACGAAGGCGGGTAGCGCACCGAAGGAGATCGCGTACGGCAGCACCGAGAACACGGTGGCCTTGAGCGGCCAGTCGTAGAGCAGCGCGGAGACCAGGGCGACGGTCAGCCAGAACGCCGCCGTGGGGTTCGTGGTGAGCGCCAGCAGCGGGCAGGCCACCGCGGCCGCCGCCGCGGCCCAGGCCGTGGTGCGGCGGCCGACCGCGCCCGCGGCGACCGGCTTGTCGGTACGCCCCACCGTGGCATCCCGCTCGGCGTCCAGCGCGTCGTTGGTCCAGCCCACGGCGAGTTGGCTGGCCAGCACCGCGAGCACCACGGACGCGACTCCGGCCGGCCGGTGCCCCACTCCCCAGGCCAGCAGACCCGCCACTGTGGTCACCGCTGCGGCCGGTTCCGGATGGCTCGCCCTGACCAGCCCTAACACCCTCGACGACATAAGGGAAGTCTGGTCGTTACCGAGCAGTCGTGCCACGCTCGGAACCATGCGAGACGTGGCTGCGGCCGCGGCGTCCACCGGCCCCCGGGTGCTGCCGCGCAACGATCCGCGCCAGTACGACGATCTGGCCGACGAGTGGTGGCGGCCGGATGGCGCGTTCGCGATGTTGCACTGGCTCGCCGAGGCCCGCGCGGCGCTGGTGCCGCCGGCTTCCCGCCCCGACGCGCTCCTGGTCGACCTGGGCTGCGGCGCCGGGCTGCTCGCGCCGCACCTGGCCGGAAAGGGATACCGGCACGTCGGGGTCGACCTGACCCGCTCGGCGTTGGTCCAGGCCGCTGGGCACGGGGTCCGCGTCATCCAGGGTGACGCCACCGCGGTCCCGCTGCCCGACGGCTGCGCCGACGTGGTTTCAGCGGGTGAGCTGCTGGAACATGTGCCGGCGTGGCCGCGCGCGGTGGCGGAGGCGTGCCGGCTGCTGCGTCCGGGCGGCCTGCTGGTGCTGGACACCCTGAACGACACCGCGCTGGCCCGGCTGGTCGCGGTGCGGATCGCCGAGCGACTGCCGACCGTGCCGCGTGGCATTCACGATCCACGGTTGTTCGTGGACGCCCGGGAGTTGGTGGCCGAGTGCTCCCGGCACGGCGTCGAGTTGCGGCTGCGTGGCATCCGACCGCAGGTCGGTGGCCTGGTCACCTGGCTGTTGCGACGTGCCCGCGCGGCCCGGACGCCCGGCGCGGCGCCCGCCGGCCGTGCGCCGCGCATCGTGCCGACCCGGTCGACCGCTGTGTTGTACCAGGGCCGGGGAGTCCGAAACGGATAGTCCGGCCGTGGCGGGGGTAAGGGACGCCGAGAAGGGGGCAATATGACGGTGCACGCGCTGGAGGCGGCCCGCCGGTTGGCGCCGCGGTTCGCCGCGCGGGCGGCGGAGCATGACCGGGACGGCTCCTTTCCGGTCGAGGACTTCCGTGACCTGCGGGAGGCCGGCCTGTTCGGGTTGATGGTGCCCCGGTCGCTGGGTGGCCTGGGGGCCAGCTTCGCCGAGTACGCCGCGGTGGCAACCGAACTTGCCCGAGGCAACGGCGCGACCGCCCTGGTGTTCAACATGCACGCCTCGGTGACCGGCGCGTTGGGCGCGGTCACCGAGGAACTGGCCGAGGCGCTGGGCGTGCCGGACGAGGCGCTGGCCGCTCGGGACCGGCTGCTCACCGCCGCGGCGCAGGGCTCCTGGTACGCGGTGGCGATGAGTGAGCGCGGCGCCGGCGCCCGACTCTCTCAGCTGAGCACGGTCTACGAGGCGACCGACGCGGGCTGGCACCTCAAGGGGAGCAAGACGTTCTGCTCCGGCGCCGGGCACGCCGACGGTTACCTGGTGGCCGCCCGCAGCACCGCCGACCAGTCGGTGGTCTCCCAGTTCCTGGTGCCGGCCGGTGACGGGTTGACCGTCGAGCCAACCTGGGACGCGCTCGGCATGCGTGCCACCTCCTCGCACGACCTGCACCTGGACGTCACCGTGCCGGCCGACCGGCTGCTGGGCGGGGTGGAGGGGTTGGCCCTGGTGGTCGCCCAGCTGATGCCGCACTGGTTGGTGGCCAGCTACGCGGCGGTCTACGTGGGGGTGGCCCGCGCCTCGATCGACGCGGCGGCCGAGCACCTCAACGCCCGCAACCTGGCCGGCCTGCCGGCGGTGCGCGCCCGGCTGGACACCCAGCAGATCGTCTCGCACGCGCTCTTCTCGGATGCCGCGGTCGCCGCCGTGGTGGTGCCGGGTGGCCCGGGGTACGCCATGCGTGAGGTCACCTCGATCACCGACACCTCCACCGCCGACCACATGACCTGGGACGTCACCGATGCCGGCTTCCGGATGGGGTTGTCGCCGAAGGTCCCGCAGGTGCTGTCCAGGCACGTCCGTGGGCTGGTCGACGACCTGCTCGCCCGGCACGGCGCCACCGCCTCCGAGGTGGACGGTTGGGCCGTGCACCCGGGCGGGCCGCGGATCCTCAACGTGGTCGAGCGGGAGCTGGCTCTCCCTCCGCAGGCGCTGGCGGCGTCCCGGGCGACGCTCGACGAGCACGGCAACTGCTCCTCGCCGACGGTGCTGCTGATCCTGGACCGGCTGAGTCGCGCGGTGGAGGCGCCCCGGCGGATCGTCATGCTGGCGTTCGGTCCCGGCCTCACCCTGTACGCCGTGCTGCTCGATCGACAGGGCTGATCGCCGCGCGACCCGGCCGGTACGCTCGTCGCATGGATGCTGCGCCGGACGACCGGCTGCGGTCGGCTGCGCTGGTCGGGGTGGCCCTGGCCGCCCTGGCCGTCGGCGGCTGGTGGTGGCGAGCTGCCGCCCCCGCCGTGACGGCCCAGCCGGTCCCCACCCCGACGGCCCGGGTCGACGACGGCGGGCCGGACGGCACGCCTGATGTGCGGCGCACGGTGCAACTGGACACCGGATCGGGTGAGATCGTCCGCGCGGGGGAGAGTTCCGCGGTGCGGGTCGACCCGGAGACGGGCATGGTCGTCGACATCGAAGGCCCTCCGGGCGAGTTCTTCTACCAGGGGGACGCTGCGGGCGGGCTGCCCCGGTTCAGCGAGACGATCTGGCGGGAGCAGAGGGAACTCGCCCCTGGTCAGGGGGTGATCCGGCAGTCCAACGACGACGGCTCCCGCTACCTGCTCCAGTATCGGTGCACCAGGCCCGGCACGATGGCGGTGACGAGCACCGGGGCCGAGATCGCCGGCCCGCCGCGCATCGACTGCGACGGCTCGATCACCACCGCCGAGGTGCTGCCCGGTGGTGGGCCGTTCCGGGTGTCGCTGTCGGCCGTGGGCGACCAGCCCATCGACGTCGAGGTGCAACTCGTCGCGCTGCCCGGCTAGGCGGCCGGGCCGGTCCGGCACCACCCGGCTAGGCGGCCGGGCCGGTCCGGCGCTGCCCGGCCAGGCGGCCCGGCCGGTCAGGCGGCCAGGGCGCTCAGGTCCTGCCGGTACGCGTCGACCGGCCCCAACTCGGGCAGCACCCGGGTCACCACGCCGGCGCGGTCGACCAGCAGTGCGGTCGCGGTGCCGGTGCGGGCCGGTTGGCCCAGGAACGAGCGCAGCCCGCCGGCGGGGTCGGCCAGCGCGCGGACGTTCCGCTCGGCCGACGGCGGGGCGCTCACCGTCCGCCCTCCGGCGACGGTGACCACGGCCACTCCGGCGGGCGCCGCCGCCACCGCCTCGGCCACCCGGTCCGGGCACGGGCAGCCGTCGACGAGGATGATCATGGCCGGCAGCAGGCCGCGCAGCGGCACCGGGGACTGGCCGGCGTCGACCAGGTCCAGTGCGGGCAGCGCCCGCCCGGCGAGGGTCGCGGGCGGCGAGTAGGGAGCCGGGGTCGGGCGGTCGGCGCCGCGGTTGGCGCGTGGCCAGGTGACGGCGAGCAGGCCGGCCAGCGTGGTGAGCACCGCCACCAGCAGGACCAGCAGCGGCAGGGCCAGGGCCCGGTGGCCGGCCGGTCGACCGGGGACCCGACGCAGCTCGCGGCGGATCTGGGCGGCCTCGGTGGCGAGTGCGGAGGCGTCGTCGGGGACGACCACACGACCCCACTCGGGCGGCAGGTCGGGCAGCCCCTGGCCGTCTGCGTCCGGCTTGCCCATCGGACCCCCTGGCAGCGTCTCGAGAGCGGAGTGCGGTGCTGCCTTCAGCGTCCCGCACGAGGGGCGCCTCCCGCTACACCTGGGCGAGGTCCCGCCCGGCGGGATACCATGAGGTGAGCGCATAGCCCTTGATCTCGACGTTCTGTTCACCCGCACCGGGAAGTCATCTGTGCGTTACGGAGCGTGTTCGAACCATCGGTTTGACCGCCTGTCAAGCTGAAGAAAGACCTCTCACAGGGCCCCTGAGCTGCGCCAACGGTCAGGACATCGGTGAGACATCGGTGCCTGACCGTGTTACCCTAGACACAGCGAAAGGGGTTTCGAACCTATGGTTTTCAGTGTCGGCGAGACCGTTGTTTACCCCCACCACGGGGCCGCACTCATCGAGGCAATCGAGACTCGGGTCATCAAGGGCGAGCCTAAGCAGTACCTCGTCCTGAGGGTCGCGCAGGGTGACCTGACGGTCCGGGTGCCGGCCGAGAACGCCGAGATCGTGGGCGTGCGTGAGGTGGTCGGCGAAGAGGGCCTCGGCAAGGTCTTCGACGTTCTCCGGGCTCCGCACACCGAGGAGCCGACCAACTGGTCGCGGCGTTACAAGGCCAACCTGGAAAAGCTGGCCTCCGGTAACCCGCTGAAGGTCGCCGAGGTCGTGCGTGACCTGTGGCGTCGGGAGCGGGAGCGGGGCCTTTCCGCGGGCGAGAAGCGGATGCTCGCCAAGGCCCGCGACATCCTCGTCGGCGAGGTCGCGCTGGCGGAGAAGAGCACCAAGGACGAGGCGGAGACGCTGCTCGACAAGGTGCTCACCGAGGCCTAGTCCGCACAGCATCGTCGTACCCGATTCGTAGCGAAGAAACCACCGAGGACCGCGACGTGACCGCGCAGCTGAATCCGCGCGGTGACGTCGCGGTCCTCGTGCCTGCGGCGGGTGCCGGCGTACGGCTCGGCCCGGGCCGACCCAAGGCGCTGCGCCTGCTCGCCGGGGAGCCGCTGCTGGTGCACGCCGTGCGGCGGCTGGCCGCCGCACCCTCGGTGCACACGATCGTGGTGGCCGCCCCGGCCGCCGAGGTGACGGCCGTCCGCGAGTTGCTCGCACCGGTCGCCCCGGTGACCGTGGTGCCGGGCGGCGCGGAGCGGCAGGCGTCGGTGGCGGCCGCGCTGGCCGCGGTGCCCGCCGGTCCGACGATCATCCTGGTGCACGACGCCGCCCGTGCGCTGACGCCGCCGGAGCTGGTGGAGTCCGTCGCGGCGGCTGTCCGCGACGGGCGGGACGCGGTCATCCCGGTGCTGCCGGTCGTCGACACGATCAAGGAGGTCGGCGCCGGCGAGGTGGTGCTCGGCACCGTGGACCGGTCCGCCCTGCGCGCGGTGCAGACACCGCAGGGCTTCCGCCGGTCCGTGCTCACCGCCGCGCACGCCGCGGCCGGCGACTCGCTCACCGATGACGCCGGGCTGGTCGAGAAGCAGGGCATCGCGGTGAGCTGCGTACCCGGTTCGGAGTACGCGCTGAAGATCACCCGCCCGTTCGACCTGGCGTTGGCGGAGCATCTGCTGGCCGCCGCCGGTTGACGCGTACCCTCAGATCATGATCGTTCCCCGGGTGGCCGTCGGCACGGACGTGCACGCCTTCGAGCCCGGCCGACCCTGCTGGGTGGCCGGCCTGCTCTGGCCCGACCAGGACGGCCTCGCCGGGCATTCGGATGCGGACGTGGCCGCGCACGCCGCCTGCAACGCGCTGCTCTCCGCCGCCGGTCTCGGTGATCTCGGCGCCGCCTTCGGGGTGGGCCAGCCGGAGTGGGCCGGCGCGTCCGGGGTGACCCTGCTGACCGAGACGGCCCGCCGGGTGCGGGCCGCCGGCCTGGAGATCGGGAACGTGTCCGTGCAGGTCGTCGGCAACCGACCCAAGATCGGCCGGCGCCGTGCGGAGGCGCAGCAGGTGCTCTCCGCTGCCGTCGGCGCCCCGGTCACCGTCTCCGCCGCGACCACCGACGGGCTCGGGTTCACCGGCCGTGAGGAAGGGCTTGCCGGTATCGCGGTGGCCCTGGTGTACGACGCGCCGGCCACCTAGGCTCGCCGCGATGACCAGCGACCCCGCCTCCGACCGTTCCGCCGCCGACGGCTACCTCGAGCGCGCCCAACTTCTCGCCGAACTCGGTCGTCACGACGAGGCGGCCGGGGAGCTGACCTACGGGCTCGCGCTGAAGCCCGACGACCTGGAAGCGCTCACCATGCTGGCCCGGGTGCACCTGGCCGCCGGCCGGCCGGTCGAGGCGCTCACCGCAGCCGACACGGCGTTGGCCGCCGCACCGGAGGCACTCCCGCCGCTGGTCGTCCGGGGCATGGCGCTGGCCGACCTGGAGCGTTACTCCGAGTCGGCCGCCACCGCCGACCGGCTCCTCGCGCTCGGCCCGGCCGACCCGTACGCCCAGCGCAGCGCGGCGGCGCTGCTGGCCGATTCGCGCAACGGCCAACCGGCCCTGAACGCGGCCTGGCGCGGCGTCGAGTTGGCCCAGGAGGAGCCGCAGGCGCACCTGGTGCTCGGCCTGGTCGCGGCCCGGCTGGAGCTGTTCGACCTGGCCGAGCGGGCCTACCGCGAGGCGCTGCGACTCGACCCGCGCCTCGCCGACGTCCGGCACGACGTGGGTGTCATCCGGCTGGAGCAGCGCCGCTGGTCCGAGGCGCTGGAACACCTCGCCGAGGCGGCCACGATCAGCCCGAGCCGGATGGACTCCGGGCGGACCATCGCCTACGGCCTGCACCGTCTGGTGCTCTACGGCGCGGGCTGGTCGCTGGTGGCCGCGGTGGTGGTGACGTTCGCCGCCTCGGCGAACGACGGGTTCTCCCGCTTCCTGGCGGTGCTCGCCGCGCTCACCGGCGGGATCGTGGTCTGGCAGCTCGGGGCCCGGTTGCCGGGGCTGACCCGGACCATCCTGCCCGACCTGGTGCGCTCGGACCGGAGCCTGGCCCTGGCGATCTACGCGGTGGCCGCCGCGCCGGTGTTGCTCCTGGTGTACGCGGTGGTCGGCTCGCCGTGGCCGCTGGTGCTGGCCATCGCCGCCACCGCGGTCGCCGAATTCGCCGTCTTCACCCGCACCGCCGTGCGCTGACGCGCGACTAGACGCGACGCGCCCAGGTCCAGGCGTAACCGTCGTCCTCACAGGTGCGGGCCGCGTCGCAGAGGTCCAGCGGGCGGAAGGTGTCGACCATGACGGCCAGTTCGTCGAAGTAGTCCGCGCCGATGGAACGCTCGGCGGCACCCGGCTGAGGGCCGTGGGTGAAGCCGGACGGGTGCAGCGAGATCGAGCCCTGCTCGATGCCGGAGCCACGCCGGGCCTCGTAGTTGCCGCCGGTGTAGAAGAGCATCTCGTCGGAGTCGACGTTGTGGTGGTTGTACGGCACCGGGATCGAGTCCGGGTGGTAGTCGACCTTGCGGGGCACGAACGAGCAGATGACGAAGTTGGGGCCCTGGAAGGTCTGGTGCACCGGCGGGGGCTGGTGGATCCGGCCGGTGATCGGCTCGAAGTCGTGGATGGAGAACGCCCACGGGTAGAGGTGCCCGTCCCAGCCGACCACGTCGAACGGGTGGTGGGCGTAGACGTAGCGGGTCCAGCCGCGCCGGTGCCGTACCAGCACCTCCGCCTCCTCGCCGTCGACGAGCAGCGGGGCGTCCGGGCCGCGGACGTCGCGCTCGCAGTACGGCGAGTGCTCCAGGAACTGGCCGCGTACGGACAGGTAGCGCTTGGGCGGGCCGATGTGCCCGGCCGCCTCGACGGTGAGCAGTCGGACGGGCTGCTCACCGGCGGGCACCAGCCGGTGGATGGTCGAGGTGGGGATGATGACGTAGTCGCCGGCCACCGCCTCCAGCACGCCGAACGGGGACTCGACCCGTAGTGCCCCCGACTCGACGTAGAGGCAGTGGTCGCCGGTGGCGTCGCGGAACAGTGGCGAGGGACGGTCGGCGAGCACGTACCCGATGCGCACGTCGTCGTTGGCGAGCAGGTACTGCCGGCCGAGGACCGGGTCGGCGCCGCCGGCGTCGAGCTTGTGGGTGCGCAGGTGGCGGGGCTTGAGCGGCAGGTTCGGCGCCCGGGTGAACGCGGGCGGGGTGAACTCGTCGGCGGCCAGGATCGCGGTCGGCGCGTGCCGGTGGTAGAGCAGGGACGAGTCGGAGGAGAAGCCCTCCTGGCCCATCAGCTCCTCGGCGTAGAGGCTGCCGTCGGGCTGACGGAACTGGGTGTGGCGCTTGCGCGGCACCTCGCCGACGCTGCGGTAGTACGGCATCTCGCCTCCCGATATGTCCCGTTCACCGGCCGGGGGCGTCCGATAATCGGACGCTGTTGTCCGTTCCTTGTAGCGTCCCGTACATTCTTGTTCCGTGTCAACGCAGGTGCCCGCACTCCTCGACGGCCTGGTGGATGACGCCGCCGTCTTCCCCCCGGGCAGCGCCGCGCTGCCCGACGCCCTGGCCGCCCACCGCCGGCACCGCACCGCCTGGTACGCCGACCTGGTCGGCCCGCTGCTGGTCCCCGCCTCGACCGTCGCCGCAGGCGAGCTGAGTGGTCTCGTCGACCCGGCCGAGGGCCTGGTGGTCGGCGTGATCGGTGACACCGGGATCGGGGGCCTGCCCTTCGCGCTGTCGTTCCTGGCGCCGGACGGCGTCACCGCCCGGCAGGTCGAGGTGGCGGTCGCCCGGCGGGGCGAGGACCCGCTGCCCGGCATCGCCGAGCTGCTGCGGATGAACGACTCCCTGCCCGACGTCGAGGCCGTCTACGCCGAGCTGCCGCTGACCTTCGGGCTGATGGGCGCGCTGGACGCGCTCGCCGCCGCCCGTGCCGCCGGGGTGCCGGTCGCGGCCAAGTTCCGCACCGGCGGGCTGGCCGGCGAGCTCTTCCCCACCCCGGCCGAGCTGGCCGCGGTGATCTGCGCCTGCCGGGACCGCGACCTGCCGTTCAAGCTGACCGCGGGGCTGCACCAGGCGGTCCGGCACCTCGACCCGGAGACCGGGTTCACCCACCACGGCTACGCCAATGTGCTGGCCGCGGCGTTGGCGGCCGCCGAGGGCGACGGCGTGGGCGCCGTCGCCGAGCTGCTCACCGTCGCCGATCCGCGTCCGCTGCTGGAGCGTACGACCGGCCGGCTGGACGCGCCCCGCCCGCTCTGGGTCGGCTTCGGCTCGTGCAGCATCCTGGAACCACTGACCGATCTGATCCGGCTGGGGCTGGTGAACGGGGGCTACGACGCATGACCTGGGTGACCGGCGCCGACGGTTCGCCGTACGGGGTGACGAACCTGCCGTACGGGGTGTTCCGGCAGGACGGGGGTCGGCCGCGGATCGGCGTGCGGATCGGGTCGTGGGTGCTCGATCTGGCCGCCGCCGAGGCCGCCGAGCTGGTGCTCGCCGCCGGCGCGCTGTGCCGGCCCACCCTCAACGACTTCATGGCCCTGGGCCGTCCGCAGTGGACGGCGGTGCGGCAGCGGATCGTCGAGCTGCTGACCGACCCGGCGCACCGGGCCGCGGTGGAACCCCTGCTGGTGCCGCTGGACGAGGTGGAGTTGCTGCTCCCGGTCGAGGTTGCCGACTACGTCGACTTCTACTCCTCCGAGCACCACGCGTCGAACGTCGGGCAGATCTTCCGACCGGGCCAGCCGGCGTTGCTGCCCAACTGGAAGCACCTGCCGATCGGCTACCACGGGCGGGCCGGCACGGTGGTGGTCTCCGGGACGCCGGTGGTCCGCCCGTCCGGCCAGCGCGCGTCCGCCGAGGGCCCGGTCACCGGCCCGTCCGTACGCCTCGACATCGAGGCCGAGGTCGGCTTCGTGGTCGGCGTGCCCAGCCCGCTGGGCGCCCGGGTGTCCGTCGACGACTTCGCCGACCACGTGTTCGGGGTGGTGCTGGTCAACGACTGGTCCGCGCGGGACATCCAGGCGTGGGAGTACCAGCCGCTCGGGCCGTTCCTGGGCAAGTCGTTCGCCACCTCGATCTCGGCCTGGGTGACGCCGCTCGACGCGCTCGCCGACGCCTTCGTGCCGGCCCCGGATCAGGACCCGCCGGTCGTCGACTACCTGCGGGACGTACCGCATCTGGGGCTGGACCTCCGGCTGGCCGTCGAGTGGAACGGCGAACGGGTCAGCGAGCCGCCGTTCGCGACCATGTACTGGACGCCGGCCCAGCAGTTGGCGCACCTCACCGTCAACGGCGCGTCCCTGCGCACCGGCGACCTGTACGCCTCGGGCACCGTCTCCGGCCCGGACCGTTCGCAGGTCGGCTCGTTCCTGGAGCTGACCTGGGGCGGAGCGGAGCCGGTGAAGCTCGGCGACGAGAGCCGCACCTTCCTCGCCGACGGCGACACGGTGACCATCACCGCCACCGCGCCCGGCCCGGACGGCACCACCGTGGCCCTCGGCGAGATCACCGGGACGGTCCGTCCGGCCCGCTGACCCGAGTCGCCCCTGAAACGACCGACGGACCCGGTCCGGCGGTCGTTCCAGGCTGCGGGTGAGCCCGTCGGACGGACCGTCTCGTCGATGGGACTGGTGATCGCACCGGCTGTGCGATCACCGATCGGGGTTCCCCCGTTGATCGTCGCGGATTCCATCGCCCCGCCTCGCGGCACGGGCCGGGCCGCGCCCGGCTGCCAGCGGTGGGGCACCTCATCGCACACGGAGGTAAGACGATGCACGATTTCGCGGGCGCGGTATGGCGTACCAGCAGCCGTTCCAACGACCAGGGGCTCTGCGTGGAGGTGGCGGACAACCTGGTCGACGTCCTCGGTCTGGTCGCGGTCCGCGACTCCAAGGACCAGGCCGGCCCCACACTGGCCGTCAGCCCGCCGGGATGGACGGCGTTCATCGGCGCGATCCGGGCCGGTCGTTTCGATCGCTGACCGCCGGACCGGTCGCTGACCAGCACCCGAGCGGCCGGGCGAAACGGACAACGTGGTCTCCGGGCGGTGGAAATTCCGTCCCGGAGGCCCCGTCCGGCCCTCACCCCGCGTACCGTCGAGGACACGGGAGGGTGGCATGTCGACGGTGGCGGTTACCGGGTTCATCGAGGCGCACGCCGTCGACGTCTGGCGTCCACTGACCGACCTGCCCGGCCGTGCGGCCCGGCTCAGCGCCGCCGGCCCGGTCGAGCTGCTCACCCCGGGGCCGTTCGGGCCCGGCACCGCGTGGCGTGAGACGCGCACCCAGCCGGGCGGCGGCACGCTGATCGAGGAGTTCCTGGTGGTGGAGGCGCGCGCCCCCCATCGGCTGGTGCTCTGTTCCTCCGGCGCCGGTGTGGACTACCGGATCACCTGGAGCCTGCGGCCGGTCCGGCGTCGTCGTCGTGGCTGCACGGCGGTCACCGTCACCCAGGAGGCGGTGCCGACCGCCCCGTACGGCCGGGTGGTGGCGCTGCTGCTCGGCGGGCTCGCCGCCCGGGCGGTCGAGGTGGCGCTCCGGCGTGATCTCGCCGACCTGACCTTCGCGGCCCACGCGGCCGGCGCGACCGGCTCCGTCGAGGCAGCCTGACCACCGAAGTCCCCACCCGCGACGGCGTGACCTGACCAGGGTCCGGCGGGTTCCGCTGGGTAGGGTGCCGGGCGGAGGTGCGGCATGGGGTTCCCGAGGGGCCGGCGACGGCTCGTGGTGGCGGTCGCGGCGCTGCTCGCCATCGTGGCGGTCGCGGTCATCGTCCACCGGGTGCTCGCGCCGGCCGAGGTGAGCACGGAGGCCCGGGGTACGTACCCGGCCGCCGCGCAGCCGGCCGTCGGCGTGGTCGGTCGACTGCCGGTCGCCCCGTTGATCGTGGACTCCCGTCTGCGGGTGTACGCCGCGCACCGGCAGGTCTACGCCGACCGGCCGGTCGACGGGCGGCACCGCACCAGCCCGTACTGGTCGTACCGGCGCTGGCCGGCGGAGCTGACCGGGGTGGTGGCGAGCGGCAGGACCGTGGTCAGCCGGTGGTCGGACGGGCGCCTGGTCGCGCTCGACGCGTCGACCGGGCGGGTGCTCTGGCGTGCCGACGGCCCGGTGCCCGCCGACGACGGGACGGTGGTCCGGCGTACCGGGGCGGCCACCGTCTGGGATCCGTCTGGGCTCTACCTCACCGACCTGACGGACGGCCGGACGGTGCTGGTGGTCACCGGTGACACCCAGGCGCGTGGAGTGGAGCTGGCCGGGGGCCGGGAGTTGTGGCGGGTCGACCTGCCCGGCGACTGCCGCAGCGACGTCGGCACCACCTCCGGCGGGCAGCTGATCGGCGTGGACAACTGCGCCGGGCCGGCCACGGTCGAGTTCCGGGACGCGGCGACCGGCGTGGTGCGCGAACGCTGGCGGCCGCCGAGTGGCCCGGACGAGTTGGTGGCGACCCCGCTCGGTTGCCGTACCGGCTGGTCGGACTGCCCGGGCCTGCGGACCTCCGGGCCGGGTGACGCGGGTGGCCGGGGTTGGCTGCTGGGTGCCGGCGAGCCGACCGCCGCACCCGCGCTGGACGCGTCCGGCAGCACGCTGGCCGGCGACCAGGCGATCACCGTGCTCGACGGGGTGGCCGTCGGCCGGTCGGCCCGGTCCGGTGCCGAGCTGTGGCGGGTCGGCGGGATGGGACCGGCCCGGGTGCTCGCCGTTCAACCGGGCCGGGTGCACCTGTTGACCGACGCGAACGACCTGGTGACGCTCGACCCGGTGACCGGTACGCAACTCTCGCGTTTCTCGCTCAACGTCGGCCGGGACGGGACCGGCTGGGCGCCCGGGGCGGTGGCCGCGTCGGACGGTTACGTCGCGGTGGAACGGCTCCGCGAGCCGGTCGACCCGGACGGGGACGACCAGCGGTACTACCTCACCGCCGAGGCGCTGGTCCTGGCCGCCACCTGATCGGGGCGCACTGAGCCCCGACCGCTAGAACCATTCACGTCGTCTGACTGAAAAAGGTACATTTTTCACGGTTCAGGTTGCGCTGAAAGGGGCGGCGATGATGGGCGACACGGCAGCAGGCTGGTTCGCCGGCGGTGTGCTCGCATTCACCGCAGGCCTCGGGCTGGCGATGCCGCCCGCACCCACGACGGCGCCGACCATCGCGTCCGCAGCCGTGCGGGCCGAGCCGCCGGGAGGCACCGGGGTCACCTTCGAGGTTGTGCCGGCCTCCCCGACCACCACACCGACCCCGCCCACGCCGACGCCCAGCCACGGTGGCCAGTTGCCGGTCACCGGCTTCAACGGGTCGGTCCCGTTGCTCGCCGGGCTGGGCGCGACCCTGCTGATCCTCGGCTGGTTGGTCGTCCGCCGTCGGCGACCGGCCTGACGCGCGGCCGCCGACGAGCTCCACCGCCCGGCCGGAACCCGTTCCGGAGCCCGCCGGCCCGCCTGCGGAGCCGGGACCGGTCAGACCAGCGCCGCCTCCGCGGCGGCCAGGAACGCGTCGTTCTCGGCCGGAGTGCCGATCGTGACGCGCACCCCGTCCCCGGCGAACGGCCGGACGATCACCCCGCGCGCCTCGCACGCCTTGCCGAACGCCACCGCCCGGTCGCCCAGCGGCAGCCAGACGAAGTTGGCCTGGCTGGTCGGGACGTCCGGCACGAACTTCCGCAGCGCCTCGGTGACCCGGTCCCGCTCGGCGACGACCAAAGCGCAACGGCGTTCCATCTCCGCGGCCTGGGCCAGCGCCGCCAGCGCCCCGGCCTGGGCGGCCGTGCTGGTGGAGAACGGGGTCACCACCTTGCGGATCGCCGCGGCCACCACCGGCTGGGCGACCAGCCAGCCCACCCGCAGCCCGGCCAGACCCCACGCCTTGGACAGGGTGCGCAGCACCGCCACGTTCGGCCGGTCCAGGTAGTCGAGGCCGTCCGGCACCTCCGGGTCGGTGACGAACTCCCGGTACGCCTCGTCGATGACCACCAGCACGTCGTCCGGCACCGCGTCGAGGAACCGGTCCAGCTCGGCCCGGCGTACCGCCGTGCCGGTGGGGTTGTTCGGGTTGCAGACCAGGATCATCCGGGTCCGGTCGGTCACCGCCGCGGCCATCGCCGTCAGGTCGTGCCCGTGCCCGGTGTCGTTGGGCACCCGCACGCTGGTCGCGCCGCTGGTCGCCGCGATGATCGGGTACGCCTCGAACGACCGCCACGAGTAGAGCAGCTCGTCGCCCGGCAGGCAGGTGGCTCGCACCAGGTGCTCGGCGAGCGCCACCGACCCGCAGCCGGTGGCGATCCGGTCGGCGTCCACCCCGTACCGCTGGGCCAGCTCGTCACGCAGCGCGACCACGCCCATGTCGGGGTAGCGGTGCGAGGCGGCCAGCGCCTCGGTGACCGCCTCCACCACGCCGGGCAGCGGCCCGTACGGCACCTCGTTGCTGGCCAGCTTGATCGCCTCCGGCAGACCCAGCTCCCGTGCCAGGTCGGCGGGGCTGCGCCCCGGTACGTAGCTGGGCAGCGCGTCGAGGTCGGCGCGGGTCAGCCGCAGCGCCGGCTGGTGACGTCCGGAGTCGGTCATGGGGTTTCTCCCGAGGGGTGATCGCGGTCGTTCGGGGTGGCGGAAGCGGTGGTGCGGGGGACCTGGACGACCACCGTCTGGGCGCGCTTGTCGTGCAGCGCCTGACGAAGCGGGTGGTCGAAGAGGGGGGAGAGGGCGTCGACCAGTTGCAACACCAGGCCGAGGCCGGCGCAGTACCAGAGCAGCGTGGGCATGCCCAGCGTGGTCCACCGGCTCAGCGCCTTGCCGAAGCCCAGCGGCTGGTCGGCGGCGAGCGGCACGGCACGGATCCGCATCACCCGCTTGCCGAATGTCTGCCCACCGGCGGCCATGGCCGGCACCTCGTACGCCAGCCAGAGCGCGGTGGCGATCACCAGGATCACCACCAGGAGAAGCCCAGCCTGCTCGCCGGGAACCGGCAGCCCCTCGGCGGAGGTGTCGCCCCGCGCCGCCCGCTGGAAGAACTCCCGCCAGTACGGCGTCCACTCCTGGATCCACCGCCAGACGAACCAGCCGTTGACCAGAGCGTTCAGCGCGAAGACGAGGCCGAAGTCGATCAGTCGGGCGGTGAACCGCTGACCGAAGCCCGCCAACGCCAGGCCGTGCGGGCGCGGCTCGGGCGGCCCTCCTGGCCAGCCGGGCGGCACACCCTGCGGAGCCCAGCCGGGCGGTGCGCCCTGCGGTGCCCAGCCGGGTGGACCCGCCTGCGGTCCCAAGCCGGGGGGTGTCGCCTGCGGTCCCCAGCCCGGGGCGTGACCCTGCTGTGGGCCCTGCCCAGGTTGGGGGCCGTACCCCTGCTGTGGGCCGTGCCCCGGCTGGGCGCCCGGACCGGGGTGCGGCGGCCAGCCTGGCGCGGCGGTCACCGGGCCGACGGCGGCCGGCGTTGCGGGCGCGGCCGGGGTGACCGGGACGGGCGGCGGCTCGACCGGTGGTGGGCCGTCCGGCGGAGTCTCGTCGACGGGGATGGGCGCGCCGAGCCAGCCCTCGCCGTCCCAGTAGCGCCGGGTCTCCGGGTCGGCGGGGTCGACGTACCAGCCAGGCTGAACGCTCACGCCGCCGCTCCGCTCCGCGGCGCGCCGGCGCGCGGTGCCACGCTGTCGGGCCTGCTGGTTCGCTCGCTGTGCTCGGTCACGAGGACACCTTAACGACGACCGTGTCGGCGAACTTGTCGTGGAGGCACTGCTGCCAGGGCTTGTCCCAGAGCTGCCAGAACCCGTCGAGGTAGCTGACCCCGGGGACCAGCGAGGCCGCCAGGTACTGCACCAGCCACCGCCGGCCGGCCATCCGCCGGTCCAGCGTGCGAGTCGGGTCGAGCGGCACCACGCGCAGCTTCATCGCCTTCTTGCCGAGCGTCTGACCGCCGCGCTTGAGGTACTCCACGTGGTAGAGCCAGTAGAGGCCGAGCATGAGGACGAGCAGCCCGAGCTGGAGCAGCAGGATCGGCAGGAAGAAGGAGAGGAAGAGGGCGCCCGGGTCGGGTTCGACGAGGGTCCCGTCCGGGTTGGTCCGGGTCATCTCGGTGAGCATCCGCGCCCAGAGGACGAGGAAGACCGGCATGAAGAGCGCCAGCGAGACGGCGCTGGCCAGCGCGGTGTCGATCAGCCAGGCCAGCACCCGGTCGCTGAAGCTGGCCAGCGGCTGACCACCCGGGCTCAGCGTCGGGGGCAGCGGACGGGGTGGTCCGGCGTACCCCGGCGGCGTCCAGCCTGGTGGGGCGTACTGCGGCGGCACCGCGTACCCCTGCGGGTGTGGTCCGGGCGGCGGCGCGACGCCGCCGGCGGCGGGCGGAGGCCCACCGACCGGCGGCGTGGGGTACGACGGAGGCTGCGTCACGCTCGCAAGTGTTACAGGTTGCCGCGGGCTTCCTGCTCCCGCTCGATGGCCTGGAAGAGCGCCTTGAAGTTGCCCTTGCCGAAGCCGAGCGAGCCGTGCCGCTCGATCAGCTCGAAGAAGACGGTCGGGCGGTCCTGCACCGGCTTCGTGAAGATCTGCAGCAGGTAGCCGTCCTCGTCCCGGTCGACCAGGATCCGCCGGGCCTTCAGCTCCTCGATCGGGACCCGCACGTTGCCGATCCGGGCGCGCAGCTCCGGGTCCTCGTAGTACGAGTCCGGGGTGTCCAGGAACTCCACCCCGGCGGCCCGCATCGCGTCGACGCTGGCCAGGATGTCGTTGGTGGCGACCGCGATGTGCTGGGCGCCCGGGCCCTGGTAGAACTCCAGGTACTCGTCGATCTGCGACTTCTTGCGGGCGACCGCCGGCTCGTTGAGCGGGAACTTCACCTTGCGGGTGCCGTTCGCCACGACCTTGCTCATCAGCGCCGAGTAGTCGGTGGCGATGTCGTCGCCGATGAACTCCGCCATGTTGGAGAAGCCCATCACCCGCTTGTAGAACTCGACCCACTCGTCCATCCGGCCCAGCTCCACGTTGCCGACCACGTGGTCGACGGCCTGGAAGAAGCGCTTCGGCTGGATGCCGGCGTCGATCATCGGCTGCCGGTCCACGATCGGGCCGCGGGCCACGAAGCCGGGCAGGAACGGGCCGGTGTAGCGGGACCGGTCGACCAGGGTGTGCCGGGTGTCGCCGTACGCGGCGATGGCTGCCATCCGGACCGTGCCGTGCTCGTCGGTCACCTCGTGCGGCTCCACCACGCTGGTGGCGCCCTGGGCGATGGCGTGCGCGTACGCGCTGTCCACGTCCGGCACCTCCAGGGCGATGTCGCTCACCCCGTCGCTGTGCCGGGCCACGTGCTCGGCGCCGTCCGCGTCCGGGCGCACCGCGCCGGTCAGCACGAACCGGGCCGAGCCGCTGGTCAGCACGTACTGGGCGTGGTCGCGGTAGCCCTGCTCGGGGCCGCGGTACGCCACGCAGGTCATGCCGAACGCGGTGGAGTAGTAGTGCGCGGCCTGCTTGGCGTTGCCGACCAGGAAGTGCACGTGGTCGAGACCCTTCACCGGGAAGGGGTCGTGGCTGATGTCGTGGTCGACGGCGCCGACGAGCCGGTCGACGTCGACGTCCTCGGTCGACTGGGGTCGGTCGATCGCCTGGGTCATGGTGGCCTCCCTCGCGTACCGGCCGGCCTCGTGGGCCGCCGTGGTTGGTTCCTGTGGCGAGGATCGCTGTGTCGGCCCCGGCTGGGCAACTGTCGGAGTAAACGCTGGTCAGGTTGCACATTCGGTATGGTCTGAACCCATGAAGGGTGAGCAGGCTGTACAGCTCGATGCGCTCGACGTGCGCTTGATCGAACTGCTCGCCGAGGAGCCGCGGATCGGCGTGCTGGAGTGCTCCCGGCGGCTCGGGGTGGCCCGGGGCACCGTGCAGGCCCGGCTGGACAAGCTGGTCGACCGGGGTGTCATCCGCGGATTCGGCCCGGAGATCGCACCGGCCGCGATCGGGTTCGGCGTGACCAGCTTCGTCACCCTGGAGATCAGTCAGCGGCACGGCCACGATCCGGTGACCGCCCACCTGGCCGCCATCCCCGAGGTGCTGGAGGCGCACACCATCACCGGCTCCAGCGACCTGCTCTGCCGGATCGTGGCCCGCTCCAACACGGACCTCCAGCGGGTCATCGACCAGATCGTCTCCTCCGCCGGTATCACGCGGGCGTCGACGATCATCGCCTTGGCCGAGCAGATTCCCTATCGCACGCTTCCGCTGGTACGCAGCGCCGTCCGGACCGAAGGAAGGCCGCCTTCCTGACGCCTCCGGTGGAGGACGGGCTGCCCTGTTAACACCTCCGGCCCCAGAAAGCGCGGCGACACGGCGGCGCGGGCGTACGGAAGATCCGTGATCGTGGCTACCGTGTGCGGTGTGGCGAAGGGGAGCGTGCGCGGCGGGCTGCTGCTCGGCCTCGCCGTGGTCGTCGCCCTCGCCGCCACCGGCGTGTGGAACCCCTTTCCGGGCCTGTGGGACTGGGTGGACCGCAGTGAACCCATCTCCGAGCCGGACGTGGTCTGGCAGGTGCGGGTCGGCGGCACCCCGCGCAGCGTGACCATCGCCGGGGACACGGTGGTGGTCGAGCAGCGCACCCGGGTCGAGGCCCGCAGCCTCGCCACCGGCACGCAGCTCTGGGAGCGCAAGGCGGACTGGTCCGCGGTCGCCGGCGGCGACCGGGACCCGGTGGTCGCCGTCGGCAAGCTCCTGGTCAAGGGGTACGAGCTGCTCGACCCCGCCACCGGAGTGACCCGGCGGCGCGACGACGACGCGGTGGCCGTCTGGACGTACCGCAACCTGCTGCTGGACGCCCACTGCACGGATGCCACCGACTGCACCCTGAGCGCCTGGGATCCGCGCGGTACCGCACCACTGTGGACGGCCTTCCTGCCCGGGGTGAGCAGTGGGCTGCTCGCCGACAACCCGGGTCTGCGTGGCACCCGCCGGCTCACCGCAACCCGGATCGACGACCGGGTGGCCGGGTCGGAGTCGGTGCCACCGCTGCTCGGTTTCCCCGTCGACGGTCGCGTGCACGTGGTCGACACCGCGACCGGCCGGGTCCTGCAGAACGTCGAGCCCGGTCGGGACGAGCGGATCTCCGTGGTGGGCGGACGGATGCTGCGGATCGCCGCCCGCTCCCAGGACGGCAGCTGCTACTTCGCCATCTCCGCTCGGGACCCGGCGACCGGGCAGGAGGCGTGGCAGCGGGCCGGCGTCAACCTGCGGACCGCCGACAGTGCCGGCTGCGCCCAGCGCGAGGACCCGCAGGGCGCGCGGAACGTCCTGATCGGGGTCGGCCCGGACGGCCGCGAGGCGGTCATCGACGGGTACGACGGGCGGCTGCTCTGGGTCGGCGAACCGGGTACCAAGCTGATCGCGGTCGACGACCGGTACGCCCTGTTCCGGGCCGCCGACAAGCGCTCGGTGGTGGCCCGCGAACTCGGCACCGACCGGGTCCTGTGGACCCGACCCGCCAGCGGCAAGGCCGGCGCCGCCCTCACCCCGTACGCGGCGGTGATCGGAGACGAGAAGCCGTCCCGGTTGGTCGCGGTGGACCCGCGGAGCGGCCGGGAGCTGGCCGTCCTGCGAACCCCTGCGAACGCCCTCGCGGTCGGGCCCCAGGGCATGATCGTCGGCGAGGGGCGGGAGATCGGGTACGTCCGCTTCGGCGCGACCGGCGGCGGCCCCGCCCCACCGCCCGGCAACGGCGGCAACCCCGGCCCGGGTGGCGACGACCCCAACTCCGGAGACGACGACAACTGCGGGCCCAAGCGGGAACTCTGCCCCGACCCGGCCGGTGGCAAGGACGGCTGAGCGCGCGCCGGCACGGCCTGCCTGGGCCTTCCGTGACGGTGACCGGGGCGAGGCGGGAGCGCGGCGGGCCCGGTGAATGAGAGCGGCGTCCCAGGAGCAGCCCGGCGGGTGCGAATGATCGACCGGTCTGCCCTAGGCTTGCCGCTCATGAGCAGTGCCGCCGCATTCTCGTACGCCCCCCTGCTGCCGACCGGCCCCGACCAGACCGACTACCGCCTGGTCACCGACGAGGGCGTGGACGTCGTACACGGCCCGGGGGGCCGCCGGTTCCTCACCGTGGAGCCGGCCGCGCTCACCGCGCTGACCGCCGAGGCGATGCACGACATCGCGCACTTCCTGCGCCCGGCGCACCTGGCTCAGCTCCGGGCGATCATCGACGACCCGGCCGCCTCGCCGAACGACCGGTTCGTGGCGCTGGACCTGCTGCGCAACGCCAACATCGCCGCCGGTGGGGTCCTGCCGATGTGCCAGGACACCGGCACCGCCATCGTGATGGGCAAGCGGGGTCGGCACGTCCTGACCGACGGGGCCGACGCCGAGGCCATCTCCCGGGGTGTCTACCAGGCGTACACGAAGCTCAACCTCCGCTACTCCCAGCTCGCCCCGCTGACCATGTGGGACGAGCGGAACACCGGCAGCAACCTGCCGGCCCAGGTCGAGCTGTACGCCGAGGACCCGGACGGGCACCCCGACGCGTACAAGTTCCTGTTCATGGCCAAGGGCGGTGGCTCGGCCAACAAGTCGTACCTCTACCAGGAGACGAAGGCGCTGCTCAACCCGACGCGGATGATGCAGTTCCTGGAGGAGAAGCTGCGGCTGATCGGCACCGCCGCCTGCCCGCCGTACCACCTGGCCATCGTCATCGGCGGCACCTCCGCCGAGTACGCCCTGAAGACGGCGAAGTACGCCAGCGCCAAGTACCTGGACGCGCTGCCCACCGCCGGCTCGATGAGCGCCCACGGCTTCCGCGACCTGGAGCTGGAGGCGGAGGTGCTGGAGCTGACCCGCAACTTCGGCATCGGCGCGCAGTTCGGCGGCCGGTACTTCTGCCACGACGTGCGGGTGGTCCGGCTGCCCCGGCACGGCGCCTCCTGCCCGGTGGCGATCGCGGTCTCCTGCTCGGCGGACCGGCAGGCGGTCGCCAAGATCACCCCGTCGGGTGTCTGGCTGGAGCGGCTGGAGACCGACCCGGCGCGCTTCCTGCCGGACGTCACCGACGACGCGCTCGACACCGAGACGGTCGTCCGAGTCGACCTGAACCGGCCGATGGACGAGATCCGCGCCGAGCTGTCCAAGTACCCGGTGAAGACCCGGCTGTCGCTGTCCGGCCCGCTGGTGGTGGCCCGTGACATCGCGCACGCCAAGATCGCCGAGCGGTTGGACGCCGGCGAGCCGATGCCGCAGTACCTCCGCGACCACGCGGTCTACTACGCCGGCCCGGCCAAGACGCCCGAGGGTTACGCCTCCGGCTCGTTCGGGCCGACCACCGCCGGCCGGATGGACGCCTATGTGGAGAAGTTCCAGGCCGCCGGCGGCTCGCAGGTGATGCTGGCCAAGGGCAACCGGTCGGGTCAGGTGACCCGCTCCTGCCAGCAGCACGGCGGCTTCTACCTCGGCTCGATCGGCGGCCCCGCGGCCCGCCTGGCCCAGGACTGCATCAAGCACGTCGAGGTCCTGGAGTATCCGGAGCTGGGCATGGAGGCGGTCTGGAAGATCGAGGTGGAGGACTTCCCCGCCTTCATCGTGGTCGACGACAAGGGCAACGACTTCTTCGCCGAGGTCACCAAGCCGGTGCTCACCGTCGGCCGGCGCTGACCCGCGGGCAGGCGAAAGGGGCGCCGGGCTGATCAGCCCGGCGCCCCCTTCTGTCGTCCGTGCTCCACCGACATCGGTGCGCCCGCCCCCGCTGGGGTGGGAACGGGCGCACCGCCCCCGTCGGATGCCGTCACCGACAACCCGGGGCGAGTCTTCGGCGTGCCGCTGTCGATCCGCTCTCAGATCACTATCGACGGATCGCGGCGATCCGTGACCGCCGGGCTACTCTGCTGGAAGTTGCACCATGGATGCGGGAGAGCGGATGCGGTTCGGGGTTCTGGGGCCTCTGCGGGTCGGCGGTGGCGAGTCCACCGTCACCGCCGGTCGCGACCGGATCGTGCTCGCCATGCTGCTGCTGCGGTCCGGCCGGCTGGTGCCGGTCGAGGAGTTGGTCGACGCGATCTGGGAGGAGCGCCCGCCGGCCACCGCCCGCGCGCAGTTGCAGACGTGCGTGTCGCGGTTGCGGCGACGGTTCGCCGAACTCGGGCTGGCACCGGAGACCATCGTCACCGACCCCGTGGGGTACGGCGTCCGCACCGGGCCGACCGAACTGGACGCGGAGGTCTTCGCCCGAGGTGTGGAGGCGGCCCGGGCCGCAGTGGCCTCCGGCCGGTTGGCCGACGCGCGTGACCGGTTCCGGGCCGCTCTGGCGCTCTGGCGTGGGCCGGCCCTCGGTGGCATCCCGAGCCGCAGCGTCCGCCGCCGCGCCCAGGCGCTCGACGAGCAGCGCCTCACCGCCCTGGAGGAGTGCGTCGACGTCCAGCTGCGCCTCGGGCAGGCCACGGAGCTGCTTGAGGAGTTGACCGACAGTGTCGACCAGCACCCGCTGCGGGAGCGCCTGCGCGGCCAACTGATGCTCGCCCTGTCCTCGGTCGGCCGGCAGGCCGACGCGCTCGCGGTCTACCGGGAGGGCCGGCGGATCTACGCCGACGAGCTGGGCATCGAACCGGGCGCCGAGTTGCAGGAACTGCACCAGCGGGTGCTCGCCGGCGACCTGGCCCTGGCCGGCCGGGAACTCCGTCCGGTCTCCCCGGTCCGGTCGCTACCCCGGGCCATCGGTGATTTCACCGGCCGACAGCAGACGGTGGCCCGCCTGGTCAAGGAGATCGAGGAGGACGGCACCCGGATCCAGCTGATCGACGGAATGGCCGGCAGCGGCAAGACCACCCTCGCCGTGCACGTCGCCACCGCGCTCGCCGACCGCTACCCGGACGCCCAGCTCTTCGTCGACCTGCACGGGCACAGTGAGCGCAGCCCGTTGACGCCGGCCACCGCCGTGGCCGCCCTGCTGCGCCAGCTCGGCGTGCCGGCGGAGCGGATGCCGGTGGACGCGGACGACCGGCTGGCGCTCTGGCGGACCGAGTTGGCCGGCCGGCGGGCTCTGGTGGTGTTGGACAATGCCGCCACCGCCGACCAGGTGGCGCCGCTGCTGCCCAACGGCTCACACTGCCTGGTCCTGATCACCAGCCGCCGCCGGCTGGTTGGGGTGGACGAGGGACGACCGTCGTCGCTACCCGTGCTCGACGCGGACGAGGCGGTCGAGCTGCTCGGGCGGGTGGCCGGCGCGGAACGAGTCGCCGCCGAACCGGAGGCGGCCGCTGAGGTGGCGCGTCGCTGCGGCCACCTGCCGCTCGCCATCCGGTTGGCCGGCGCCCGGCTGGCGCACCGACCGCACTGGCGGGTGGCCGACCTCGCCGAGCGGCTGGTCACCGGGGCGGGTCCGCTGGCCGAGCTGGCCGCCGGGCAGCGCTCGGTGGGGCAGGCGTTCGCACTGTCGTACGCGCAGGTCTCTCCGCCGGCGCAACGGCTGTTCCGGCTGCTCGGCCTGTACCCCGGCGGGCGGCTGGACAGCGAAGTGGCCGCCGCCCTGGCGGAGCTGCCCCGGGCCGACACTCAGGACCTGCTGGACGAGCTGGTCGACGCCCACCTGGCGGAAGAGGTGCAGCCGGGTCGGTACCGGTTGCACGATCTGCTCCGGGAGTACGCCCGGCTGCTGCTGGACGCTCGGGAGCGGCGAAACGAACGTCGTGCCGCCCTTGAGCGGTTGCTGGACCATCACCTGTCCGTCGCGGTGGTGATCGCCCGGGCGATCGAGGCCGCGGGCAGTCGCCGCACCATTCCGGTCAGCACGCCCACCCGGCCCGATCTCGTGGCCGGCCCGGCATCCGAGGGGCCGGCGTGGTTCGAGGAGAACCTGCCCGCGCTCACCGCCCTGGTCCGGCTGGCCGAGGAGGAGGGCTTTCCGACCCAGTGCTGGCAGTTGGCGCGGGCCTGCTGGCGGTTCAACTTCGACAGCGGGCACCTCGACGAGCTGATCGAAACCCACACGATCGGGCTTCGGGTCGCCGAGCGGCTCGGCGACCAGGCCGCGATCGCCGTGATGCTGAACTACCTCTCCTCGGCGTACTTCCGGCTGGCCCGCTTCCCCGAGGCGATCAGCTCGATGGAGGTGGCGCTCGACCTGCGCCGCCGGCTCGGCCTGCGGGGTGACGTGCTCAGCACGCTGTGGAACCTCGGAATCTCGTACGCCGCGAACGGTGACTTCCGGCAGGGCAAGGCGAGGTTCGACGAGGCGTTGAGCATGGTCACCGGGCTGGGTGACGCACACGAACTGACCAACCTGCAGAACAACCTGTGCTTCGCGCTGATCGGCTGGGGCCGGTACGACGAGGCGCTGCGTACCGCCCGGCAGCACCTCATGCTGGCCCGCCAGACGAAGGACATGCGGCAGACCACGAACGCGATCGGGCATCTCGGGATGCTCCGGCACCGGATGGGTGACCTGGGCCCGGCCCGCCGCATCCTGCGGGTCGCGTTGCACCTCAAGCGCCAGTGGGGCAACCGATTCGGCGAGGGGGAGGTGCTCAACGAGATCGGTGTGATGGAGCGCGCCGCCGGGCGGCCGGAGCGCGCCGCCGCCCTGCACCGGGACGCCCTGGTGGCGATGATGGAGGTGGGCGACCGGGTGGGGCAGTGCGCCTCGCGCAACCTGCTGGCCCGGGCGATCCGCGACCAGGGGGACGTCGCCAGCGCGCTCGACCTGCATCGCCGGGTGCTCGCCGACGCGACCCGGTTGAGTGTCCGCTACGAGCAGGCCCGCGCGCTGGAGGGCATCGCCCGCTGCCTGCGGGACACCGACCCGGCGGCGGCCCGCGCGCATCTGATCCGGGCCCTGCCCCTGTTCCGACAGATCGAGTCGCCGGACCAGCACGGGGTGGAGCGGCTGCTGACCGAGTTGGGCTGAGGGTTCATCTGCGAGTCGGCGACGGGCGCGGCAGGATGGTACGCGTGACGACTCCAGAGGCGACGGGTTACCGGATCGAACGCGACTCGATGGGCGAGGTGGAGGTGCCCGCCGAGGCGTTGTGGCGGGCGCAGACGCAGCGTGCGGTGCAGAACTTCCCTATCTCCGGCCGGGGCATCGAGCCGGCCCAGATCAAGGCGCTCGCCCAGATCAAGGGTGCGGCGGCCGAGGTCAACGGCGAGCTGGGGGTGATCGACGTGAACGTGGCCGCGGCGATCGGCGCCGCCGCCGCGCACGTGGCCGCCGGCGGGTACGACGACCAGTTCCCGGTCGACGTGTTCCAGACCGGCTCCGGCACGTCGTCCAACATGAACGCCAACGAGGTCATCGCCACCCTGGCCAGCCGGGAGCTGGGTCAGGACGTGCACCCGAACGACCACGTCAACGCCTCCCAGTCGAGCAACGACGTCTTTCCATCCTCGATCCACCTGGCCGCCACGCAGTTCATCGTGGAGGACCTGCTGCCGTCGCTGGCTCAGCTCGCGGAGGCGTTGGAGGCCAAGTCGGCGGAGTTCGAGACGGTGGTCAAGGCCGGCCGGACCCACCTGATGGACGCCACGCCGGTCACCCTCGGGCAGGAGTTCGGCGGGTACGCCGCCCAGGTCCGCTACGGCATCGACCGGCTGGAGTCGGCGCTGCCCCGGCTGGCCGAGCTGCCGCTGGGCGGCACCGCCGTGGGCACCGGCATCAACACCCCGCTCGGCTTCGCCGCCGCCGTCATTCGCAAACTGCGCGAGTCGACCGGGTTGCCGCTGGCCGAGGCGCGCAACCACTTCGAGGCGCAGGGCGCCCGGGACGCGCTCGTGGAGACCTCGGGCCAGCTGCGCACCGTCGCGGTGGGCCTCTACAAGATTGCCAACGACATCCGGTGGATGGGCTCCGGCCCCCGGGCGGGCCTGCGCGAGCTGCGCATCCCTGATCTCCAGCCCGGCTCGTCGATCATGCCGGGCAAGGTCAACCCGGTGGTCGCCGAGGCGATGCGGCAGGTCTGCGCCCAGGTGATCGGCAACGACGCGACGGTCGGCTTCGCCGGCTCGCAGGGCGACTTCGAGCTGAACGTGATGCTCCCGGTGATGGGCCGCAACCTGCTGGAGTCGATCCGGTTGCTGTCCGCGGCGAGCCGACTGTTCGCCGACCGCCTGGTGGTCGGCCTGGTCGCGGACGCCGAGGTCTGCCTGGCGTACGCCGAGGGCTCGCCGTCGATCGTCACCCCGCTCAACCGTTACCTCGGGTACGACGAGGCCGCGTCCATCGCCAAGGAGGCGCTGGCCAAGCAGACCTCGATCCGCGAGGTGGTGATCTCCCGGGGGCACGTGGACTCCGGCAAGCTCAGCGAGACGCAGCTCGACGAGGTGCTCGACCTGCTTCGGATGACCCACCCCTGACTCCCGGCCGCCGCGACAAAACAGCTCGACGGTGTCGCGGGGCGGACGGGATGATCCAGCCATGGGTGGAGACGACGCGGGCCTGCCTCCGGCGACCGACCGACTTCGGTTGCGGCGGCTGACCATGGGTGATGTGGACGCGCTGGTCGAGCTGGACAGCGACCCCGAGGTGATGCGCTTCCTCACCGGCGGCGTCGCCACCCCGCTGGCCGCGGTCCGTGACGTGCACCTGCCGAAGCAGCTGGCCCGGTACGACCGGCATCCCGGGCTGGGGCGCTGGGCGGCGCTGGACCGGGAGAGCGGCGCGTTCCTGGGCTGGTTCGCGCTCGATCCGTCCGAGGACGGCACCGAGGCCGAGCTGGGCTACCGGCTGCGCCGCTCGGCCTGGGGGCGCGGCCTGGCCACCGAGGGGTCCCGGGCGCTGGTCCGGTACGCCTTCGACGTCGTCGGCGTACGCCGGGTCTGGGCCGAGACGATGACGGTCAATGACCGCTCCCGACGGGTGATGACGAAGGCCGGGTTGCGCTACGTGCGCACCTTCCACCTCCAGTGGGACGACCCGATTCCGGGCACCGAGCACGGTGAGGTGGAGTACGAGCTGCGGGCCGAGGAGTGGGCGGAGACCGCTCAGGAGCGGCCGGCGGCCCTGCGGGCGCGGTAGGCGGTCACCGCGGCGCGGTTGCCGCAGCCGGCCTCGCAGAACCGACGCGACCGGTTGCGGGACAGGTCCACGACCACGTTGTCGCAGTCGGGGTACTCGCAGATCCGCAGCCGGCTCAGCTCACCGGCGCGAACCAGGTCGGCGATCGCCATCGCCGCCTCCACGGCGATGCGGGTGGCCAGCGGCGCGTCGCGGGGCACGGCATGCAGGTGGTACGGCTCGTCGTCGTGCTCGATCAACTGCGGCAGTGCCCGGTGCTCCAGCAGCAGACCGTTGACCACGGCGACGATCTCGGCCGGCTCGGCGTGCCAGATGCGGCGCAGCCGGGGCCGCAGTTCCCGGACAGCGCGCAGCTCGGCGTCGGTGTGCTCGTGCCGCCCGCTGTACGAGTGCCGGGTGAAGAACGCGTCCAGCGCGGCGATGTCGGGCAGCAGCTCGCCGTCCCGGCCCGCGGTGTTGACCAGCGCGGCAGCGGCGATCAGGGAACATTCGGTGTCATGAGCGAACAGCAACTTGACTCCTGTCACAGGGGCCGCCTAGCGTCATGGGCACAAGGATAGTTTGCCCATGACACCATCGCCCGTTCCGAGGAGTGCACGATGCAGTCACGACCCGCCGCCGGCGCCGCGTTGGCGCTGCTCTCCGCGGTCACCTTCGCGACCTCGGGCACCTTCGCGCGGTCGCTCATCGAGGCCGGCTGGTCCGCCGAGTCGGCCGTGATCGCCCGCGTCGGCGTGGCCGCCCTGGTGCTGGCCCTCCCCGCGCTGCTGTCGCTGCGGGGCAGGTGGGACGTGCTGCGGCGGAACGTCACGGCGATCGGGATGTTCGGGCTGCTCGGCGTGGCGCTGGCCCAGGTCTGCTTCTTCAACGCCGTGCGCTACCTGCCCGTCGGCGTCGCGCTGCTGCTGGAATACCTGGGCATCATCCTCGTCGTGCTCTGGATGTGGCTGCGGCACGGGCAGCAGCCGCGCCCGCTCACCGTGGCCGGTTCGGCGGCCGCCCTGGCCGGTCTGGCGTTCGTACTGGACCTCACCGGCACCGCCGGCTTCCACCCGGTGGGCGTGCTCTGGGGGCTGGGCGCCGCGTTCGGCCTGGCCGGCTACTTCGTGCTCGCCGGTCGGGTCGACCCCCGGCTGCCCTCGGTCGCCATGGCCAGCGGTGGAATGGCCGTCGGCGCCGCCGTGCTGCTCCTCATCGGGCTGACCGGCCTGCTGCCGCTGCGTGCCACCTTCGGCGAGGTCACCTTCGCCGGGCAGCGCACCAGCTGGCTGCTGCCCATCGCCGGGCTCTCCCTGGTGGCCGCCGTGATCGCGTACCTGGCCGGGATCGCCGGCACCCGCATCCTCGGCCCCCGGCTCTCGTCGTTCGTCGGGCTGACCGAGGTGCTCTTCGCGGTGCTGATCGCCTGGCTTCTCCTGAACGAGCTGCCCACCGCCTGGCAGCTGTTCGGTGGCGGGCTGATCGTCGCCGGGGTGGCCCTGGTACGCCTCGACGAACTGCGCGGGCCGGCAGCGGAACCGACGCCCGTCTCGCCGGAGGCCGTGCTGGCGGTCGACGGCCGATGAGACCCCGTGGCGTCGTCCGACCGGACGCCGGTGCGGGCCGATCTACCCAGGGTGCGCCCCGACCTGGGTGCTTCGCACGTCGACCTGGATGGATGAACGAGAGATTCACCGCTATAACGGACGTTCGTCTGGCATAAACCTGGCAGGTGTTGTGTGATGGCTGCCACGTCCCTCAACGAGAGGATCCGATGTGGTGAGCAAGCGCTTCACCGCCGGTGCCGTCGCGACCGCGACAGTGCTGGCACTCACGGCGACGGGGTTGGGTGTACCCGCCAACGCCGCGCCGACCAGTTCGCAGACCTTCACGGTCGTCGCCGAGGACGGCGTCGCCGCCGACACGGCGGTCGCGGCGATCCGCGCGGCCGGCGGCACGGTGGTGTCCCGGTCCGACGAGGTCGGCATGTTCCAGGTGACCAGCGACCGGGCCGACTTCGCGGCCAGGGCGACGGCCGCCCCGACGCTGATCGGCGCCGCCCAGCAAAAGGCCATCGGCCGCAAGCCGAAGCTGGACCGGGTCGAGCAGGAGCAGGTGCCGCCCACGGCGGCCGCCGCCGGCGCCGCCAAAAAGGGCGCCAAGATGGACCCGCTCGACGAGAAGCTCTGGGGCCTGGAGATGATCCGGGCCGACGAGGCCCGCAAGGTCGAGCCGGGTGACCGTCGGGTGACCGTCGGCGTGCTGGACACCGGCGTCGACGCCAGCAACCCCGACATCGCGCCGAACTTCAACTGGGCGCTGTCGCGCAACTTCGCGCCGGACCTGACCGACGTGGACGGTCCCTGCGAGGTGCCGAGCTGCCTCGACGCGGTGGGCACCGACGACGGCGGGCACGGCACCCACGTGGCGGGCACGATCGGCGCCGCCGCCAACGGCTTCGGCCTCTCCGGCGTCGCCCCGAAGGTCTCGCTGGTGGAGCTGAAGGGTGGCCAGGACTCCGGCTACTTCTTCCTGAACCCGGTGGTCAACGCCCTGATCTACGCCGGCCGGTCCGGGATCGACGTGGTCAACATGTCGTTCTACGTCGACCCGTGGCTCTACAACTGCACCGCCAACCCGGCCGACTCCCCCGCGAGCCAGGCCGAGCAGCGGGCCATCATCAAGGCGATGAAGCGGGCACTGGTCTTCGCCCACAACAAGGGCGTCACCCTGGTCGGCGCGCTCGGCAACAACAACGAGGACCTCGGCGCGCCGCGCACCGACATCTCCAGCCCGGACTACGGCGCCGCCCCGTACCCGCGCCCGATCGACAACGAGAGCTGCTGGGACCTGCCCACCGAAGGCCCGCACGTGATCGGCGTGTCGGCGGTCGGCCCGTCCGGCAAGAAGGCGGACTTCTCCAACTACGGCACCGAGCAGACTTCGGTCGCCGCGCCGGGTGGCTTCGCCCGGGACGGTTTCGGAACCCCGACGTACAACAGCCCGGGGAACCGGATCCTCTCCACCTACCCGCTGAAGGTCCTCCAGGAGGAGCCGATCTCCCCCACCATCCCGGATCCGCGGGTGGACGAGAACGGCAACATCGACCCGCGGGTCGCCACGCTGGTCTTCAAGCAGTGCAAGGCCAACGGTGAGTGTGGCTACTACACCTACCTCCAGGGCACCTCGATGGCGTCCCCGCACGCCGCCGGCGTCGCCGCGCTGATCGTCAGCCGGTACGGCAAGGCGGAGCGCCGGGGTGGCTTCGGCATGTCGCCGGACCTGGTCGAGCAGCACCTCTACCGCACGGCGGCCGAGCACGCCTGCCCGCAGCCGCGGCTGCAGCAGTATCGCAATGAGGGCCGGGACGAGACCTACGACGCCTACTGCGCCGGTGGGGTCAACTTCAACGGCTTCTACGGCTACGGGATCGTCGACGCCTACGCGGCGGTGAAGACCCCGCTCAAGCCGAACGCCCGACCGTAACGTGATCAGGTGGGGCCCGGTCGACTCTGGTCGGCCGGGCCCCGCCGACGTTTCCAGGGTCCGGCGGCGCAGGGCGCGGCGGCGCCGATTGATCGACTCGCGTTCCTTGAAGGCGGGGTGTCATCGGCGGGCGGACCGCACGATTTCCAGGAACCCGAGTGGACCTTGTCGCCTCGGGTCGCGGCGGCCGCCACGCCCGTACCGACCCTCGGCCGCGTTCAGGTAGGAGCGTCACCTGCGCCATCCGCGATCGGTCAGCGCGCCGCGCACCTCCCGGAGCACCGCTGGGAACTCGGCATGCAGGCGTCGGCTGGTCACGTGCAGCACCAACCACCCGGTGCCGACGAGCAGGTTCAGCCGACGGCGGTCGCGGTGCAGTTGGTCAGCGTCGGCGTGCCACTGCCCGTCGTACTCGACCGCCACCCGGTACTCCGGCCACGCCAGGTCGGGATGCAGGACGACACCGTTGGGCAGCTGGACCGGGTGCTGAACGACCGGTCGCGGCAGCCCGCCGAGCACCAGCCGGACGCGCAGCTGTGACTCCGGCGGAGATTGTGCCCCGCCGTCCGCCAGCTCGAAGAGCCACAGTGCCCGTCGCCCACCGGGCAGGTTCCCGTTGCGAGCGGCCACGTCGACCAGCGTGTCGCGGTTGGTCAGCCCCAGCCCGAGCAGCGCGTCGACGATGGTGACCGCGCGGATCGGATCGAGCCAGACAGCCGTCTCCCAGGCAGCCCGCCCGGGGTCGGAACGCGGGATCGGGCCGCCCGGGTCCCAGGCCGGTCCCAGCAGGTCGCCCGCCCCCCGTCTGTCGCCGGGTCTGGCCGCCGCGGTGGTGCCGGGTCTGGCCGCCGCGGTGGTGCCGGGTCTGGCCGCCGCGGTGGTGCCGGGTCTGGCCGCGGCGGTGCTGCCGGGTCTGGCCGCGGCGGTGCTGCCGGGTCTGGCCGCCGCGGTGCTGCTGTGCCCGGCCGCCGCGGTGCTGCCGTGTCCGGCCGCTGTGGTGCTAACCAGTCGGGCCGCTGTGGTGCTGCCAGGTCTGACCGCCACCGGACGTTGCCGTGTCGGGCGTGGCGACAGCCCGACGCCCGGTGGACGTCCTGCTCCCGGTGGACGGCCTGCCGCCGGTGAAAGCCCTGCCGCCGGTGAGAGCCCTGCCGACGGTGGGTCTCCTGGTCCCCGCGGACGTCCTGTCTGCGCGGGCGCCGCGGCCTGCTCTCGCGGGCGGACGTCGAGGGGCGGGGTGATGGCGTTCGCATGCACGCGCAGGCCCCGCTGGGGGCCGATCCGCAGCGGTCTGGGTACGAGGACGTGCACGTCGTCGGTGAAGGTGGCGGCGTGTTCGACGCCGTGCAGGTATGCGGCGGACGGGCCTCCGACCGCGACCCCGGGTGGTAGCCGGAGGAGGGCCGCGCGGCACGCGAGGGCGTGGTCCCGGTCGAGGCGTGCGTCGGCGTAGACGTCGTGGCGCAGCCGCACCCAGGCGCTGCTGCGCAGTTGGTGCTCGGTGAGCAGGCCGTCCCGGATCGCGTCGGAGCCGCGGAAGACCTGCCAGGCCAGGGTGTCGGGGCGGTGCGGACGTGGCGGCATGCCAGGCAGCGTGCCGACCGCCGAGTGGACCCCGAAACCCCTGTGGACAACCCCGACCGGACGCCCGATCGGTCCCTGTGGACAACTGCGGATCGACTCACCGATCTTGCTATGGCGCCGGTGGTGATCGACTTGTGTTCCTTGAAGTCGGGCTGTCGCAGCCACCCGGACACCACGATGTCCGTGAACCCGAGTCGATCAAGTCGTGGCGGCGGTCAGCGGAGGGCGGTGGCGACGGCCGTGGCGGCGGCCAGGACCTGGGTGCCGACCGTGTCGACGTCCAGGGGGGCCAGCGCGACCACGCCGACACTCGCCTCCAGTCCGGGTACGCCGAGCACCGGCGCCGCCACCCCGTACGCCCCGGACTGCAACTCCCCGCTGCTGCTCACCGGTCCCGCGGTCCCGGCTCGGCCGGCCAGGATGGCCCGGCCCGCCGCGCCCCGGTCCAGCGGATGCCGCGCCCCGGTCCGATACGCGACGTGGAACGACGTCCAGCTCGGCTCGACCACGGCCAGGGCGACGCCCTCGCCACCCTCGACCACGGTCAGGTGCGCGGTGGCGCCGGCCTGCTCGGCGAGCCGGCGCAGGGCGGGCAGCGCTCCCTCGGCGAGCAGCGGCTGGGCGCGCCGGGCCAGGTGCAGCACTCCCGCGCCGAGGCGGAGCCGGCCGTCGCCGTCGCGGCGCAGCATCCCGTGCCCGGTCAACGGGCCGACCAGCCGGTAGACGGCCGCTCGCCCGATGCCGAGCTGGTTCGCCACCTCGGTGACGGTCAGCCCACCCGGCGCTTCGGCGACCAGGTGCAGCAGTCGTAACCCCCGGTCCAGGGTCTGTGCCGTCTCCCCGGCCCGCCCGCCGACCGCGTCGGCGCGGCCGGCGCGGGCGCCGGGGCCGGTCGGCGGCTCACCGGGGCGTGCGGTCGCATCCACGCCTGGCAGCGTACGACCCGGCACCGGCGGACCCGGACAGGCACGGACGGCTACCCTTGTGCGGTGACGCTACGCCTGTATGACACCGCCACCCGATCGGTGCGGGACTTCGTCCCGCGGGAAGCCGGCAAGGTGGGGGTCTACCTGTGTGGTCTCACCCTGCAGGCCCCGCCGCACATCGGTCACCTTCGCTCCGGCGTCAACTACGACGTGTTGCGCCGCTGGCTGCTGGCCGCGGGTTACGAGGTCACCTTCATCCGCAACGTGACCGACATCGACGACAAGATCCTGGTCAAGGCGGGGGAGCAGGGCCGGCCGTTCTGGTCCATCGCGTACGCCAACGAGCTGATCCTCGCCGAGTCGTACCGGGCGTTGAACGTGCTGGCACCCACCTACGAGCCGCGCGCCACCGGGCACATCCCCGAGATGCACGAGCTGATCACCAAGTTGATCGCCGACGGGCACGCCTACCCGGCCACCGACGGCTCCGGCGACGTCTACTTCGACGTGACCTCCTGGCCGGCGTACGGATCGCTGTCGGGTCAGTCCCCGGACGCGATGCAGTCGGCCGGGGACGCCCCCGACCGGGGCAAGCGGGACCCGCGCGACTTCGCGCTCTGGAAGGGCGCCAAGCCCGAGGAGCCGGCGGACGCCTACTGGCCGTCGCCGTGGGGGCTGGGCCGCCCGGGCTGGCACATCGAGTGCTCGGCGATGTGCTGGCGATACCTGGGCCCGGAGTTCGACATCCACGGCGGCGGGCTCGACCTGACCTTCCCGCACCACGAGAACGAGATCGCCCAGTCCAACGCGGCCGGGCTGCCGTTCGCCCGCTACTGGGTGCACCACGGGCTGCTCAGCATCGGCGGGGCCAAGATGGGCAAGTCCGCCGGAAACGCGCTGGGCCTCGCGTACGTGGACTCGCTCGGGGTGCGACCCGTCGAGCTGCGCTACTACTACGCCGCCGCGCACTACCGCTCCGTGATCGACTACTCGGAGGACTCGCTGCGCGACGCGGCCACCGCGTACCGCCGGATCGAGGGTTTCGTGCAGCGGGCCGCCGAGCGCGTTGGCGTCGGGCAGCTCGGCGAGCTGCCGAGCGGCTTCGTCGCGGCCATGGACGACGACCTCAACACCTCCGCCGCGCTGGCGGTGCTGCAACAACAGATCCGGGACGGAAACACCGCGCTGAGCACCGGCGACGATGTGACCGTCCGCACCACCCTGGCCGCGGTGCGGGCGATGCTGGATATCCTCGGGATCGACCCCCTCGACCCGGCCTGGACCGGTGACGGCCGCTCGGATGATCTGCGTGCCGTGGTGGACTCCCTGATCGCGCTGGCCCTGGAGCAGCGCGCACAGGCCCGGGGCCGCAAGGACTGGACTGCCGCCGACGCGGTACGCGACCAGCTCAAGCTGGCCGGCGTGGTGGTCGAGGACACCCCCCAGGGGCCCCGTTGGACTATTGGAGAGCAGGACTGATGGCCGGCAACTCACAGCGCCGTGGCCGGCGACTGACGCCGAAGGCGGGTGCCCCGAAGGGCTCCGGCGGCAAGAACAAGGATTCCCTGGCCGGGCGCGGGCGCACCCTGCCCGCCGACGAGCGGCCGTGGCACAAGGGCTACTCGGGCACCGAGAAGCTGCCTCAGCGCACCGCCTGGAAGCAGGACAAGGAGCGCCGGGCGGCGGCCGAGGAGGGGCGCGCCCCGAAGATCGGCCAGCCCGGCAGCAAGGACACCACCTGGGGCAAAGGCGGCGGCCGGGGAGTTCCGGCCAATCGGGGCGGCGCCGGCGGCCGAGGCGGCAAGCCCGCCGGTCGGTCCGGCCCGCGGGTCACCCCGGGGCGCAAGTCCAACCCGGCCAAGGACAGCCCGGAGCTGCTGGTCGGGCGCAACCCGGTGCTGGAGGCGCTGCGCGCCCAGGTGCCGGCGACGGCGCTCTACACCGCGCAGGGCATCGACATGGACGACCGGATCAACGAGATCATCCGGACCGCCGCCGACCGGGGCATCGCCAACCTGGAGATCAGCCGGGCGGAGCTGGACCGGATGACCGGTGGGGTCCTGCACCAGGGCGTCGGGCTGCAGGTGCCGCCATTCGCGTACCAGCCGTTCGAGGACCTGGTGGCCGCGGCCCTGGAGCAGCAGGCCCCGCTGCTGGTCGCGCTGGACGGCGTCACCGACCCGCGCAACCTGGGCGCGGTGATCCGCTCGGCTGCCGCGTTCGGCGCGCAGGGCGTCTTCGTACCCGAGCGGCGGGCCGCCGGCATCACGGCGACCGCCTGGCGGACCAGTGCCGGCGCGGCCGCGCGGGTGCCGGTGGCGCAGGTCACCAACCTGACCCGATCGCTGAAGGCGTGCCGCGACGCCGGCTTCACGGTCGTCGGTCTGGACGCCGACGGTGACACCGACCTCTACGACCTGGAGGCCGCCGTCGGTCCGCTGGTGGTCGTGGTCGGCTCCGAGGGGCGCGGGTTGTCCCGGCTGGTCGGGGAGACCTGTGACCTGACCGTCAGCATCCCGATGATCTCCGAGGTCGAGTCGCTCAACGCCAGCGTGGCCGCAGCGGTCACCCTGGCCGAGGTCGCCCGCCGGCGCTCCGCCGAGCAGTAGACAGGCATCGTCGAGGCCCCGTTCCCCGCCACCGCGGGGGATGGGGCCTCGACGTGTCCGGCCGCGTCCGGACATGCGACAGGGGCGGCCCGCCGAAGCGGACCGCCCCTGTCGGTACGGGCGTTACGTCAGATCCGGCTGCCGGTGGTGGCGTGGAAGACGTGGCTGCGGCCGGTGCGCGGCTTGACGAACACGGTGTCACCCATGTTCGGCATCGTGCGCCGGTCGGTGCGGACGACGAAGCGCTCCGAGTTGCCACCCAGCGCGGCGTGGCCGTAGACGTTGGCGTCCGAGCCGAGGTCCTCGACCAGCTCGACGACGACGGGCATGCCGCCCTCGGTCGGGCTGACCAGGTCGCAGTCCTCCGGGCGGAAGCCCACGGTCACCTTGCCGTCGCCGCCCTCGGCGCGGGCGGCCTCAACCTGCTCGCGGGTGAGCGGGATCTGCAGCTCGGCGAACTCGGCGCCCTTCTCGTTCAGCGGCACGGTCTTGATGTTCATGGCGGGGGAGCCCATGAAGCCGGCGACGAAGACGTTGGCCGGGGTGTCGTAGAGCGCCCGCGGGGTGTCCACCTGCTGGAGGACGCCGTCGAGCAGTACCGCGACCCGGTGACCCATGGTCATGGCCTCGACCTGGTCGTGCGTGACGTAGACCGTGGTGACGCCCAGCTTGGCCTGGAGCGACGCGATCTGGGTACGGGTCTGCACGCGGAGCTTGGCGTCGAGGTTCGACAGCGGCTCGTCCATGAGGAAGACCTGCGGTTCGCGGACGATCGCCCGGCCCATCGCGACACGCTGACGCTGACCACCGGAGAGCGCCTTCGGCTTGCGGCTGAGGTACTCCTCCAGCTGCAGCAGACCGGCCGCCTCCTTGACCCGCCGGTCGATCTCCGACTTGGAGGTCTTACGCAGCTTGAGGGCGAACGCCATGTTCTCGTACACCGTCATGTGCGGGTAGAGCGCGTAGTTCTGGAAGACCATCGCGATGTCGCGGGCCTTGGGGGGCAGGTGGGTCACGTCACGCTGGTCGATGTAGATCGAGCCGGCGTCGACGTCCTCCAGCCCGGCGAGCATCCGCAGGCTGGTGGACTTGCCGCAACCGGAGGGGCCGACCAGGACGAGGAACTCGCCGTCGCCGATTTCGAGGTCCAGCTCGTTGACGGCGGGACGCTCGGTGCCCGGGTAGATCCGGGACGCCTTGGAATAGGTGACCGTAGCCATGGTGAAGCGCTTCCTTTCACCGGCAGGAACGTGCCGGACGATCCGAGTGAAGGAGCGACCGGCACGGTGTCCGTGCCGGTCAACGGACGGCGGGCCGGTCGCGGGGCGGCCGGGCCTGTCGTCCGTGTCACTGCACCGTAAACGGGTTTCCCCGCGCTGCCAAGGCGAGGGTGCACGGGAAGTGGCCCACGGCCTACGCATTCCGGTCACTCGGGCACGGGCAGACATCAATTGACGCGGTGGGTGCCCGTGCGGGGGCGTACGAAGGTCGGGTTGCTGACGTTTCCCGTGCTCGGGAGCCCTCGCCAGCGGGATATCCAGATGTCAGTCGCTATGCTGACCTCGACGCACGCGCCCCTGTAGCTCAGCTGGCCAGAGCACTCGCCTTGTAAGCGAGATGTCGCCGGTTCGATCCCGGCCGGGGGCTCCAATTCCACCAGGCTTTTCCCGACCGGCACCGCCGTGGGTCGACCGGTTGACAGCAACGGGACTCACGAGAGCTTCCCGTCGAGCTTGCCGAGCGCCTGACGCATCGCGTCGAGGTTGGCGTGAGCGTAGACCTTGAGCATGATCTTGACGTCGGGGTGCCGGGATGTGGCTCGGCGCGCGGGCAGGGGATCGGCGCGAGTGCTCTGCGCGAGTTGCTGAACGCCGCGGCCCAGGCCGGCATGCGGGCCGTGGTGGCAGAGACGACCGCGGACAACGTCGGCGCGGTCGGCGTACTGAAAAGTGCGGCGCTACATTGCGCCACGAGAGTGGCAGGGCCGCGCCTCCTACTGTTCATGCCGCATGCCTGGCGAACGCCTGCTCATGATCGCTAACGTGTGGTGCCACATTTCGCGTCATTCTTTCGGGGGAAACATGAACGTGTACGCGCGGCGTGCACTGGGGCTGGTCGGCGCGGGCGCACTCGGACTGGTCGCATCCGCCGCCCTGCTCGCCACGGGCGGCCAGGCCTACGCGGCGGACGGCGGCGGCGACCTGGAGGTCAGCGTCTCGGCCACCACCTTCGTTGCCGGAAGTTCGCCCAAGGACTTCACCATGACGGTGGTCAACAAGGGGCCGGACGGCGCAATCTGGAGCCTGGAGTACGACTTCAGCGGCCTGGACGACAGCATGGTCAAGGTCGAGTCGCCGACCTTGCTCGGCTGCACGCGGACCGACGACAAGCTGACGTGCCAGGAGGGCGGACTCTCTGTCGGTCACAGCTACTGGCAGCACAACTCCTTCGAGCTGGTACCCGTGCCCGGCGCGAAGGGCGAGGCGGGCTCGTTCACCGTTGCCGCCGTCTCGGACACCGACCCCAACCCGGGCAACAACACGGCGACCGTCAAGGTCGACGTACCCGCCAAGGGCGTCGATCTGGTCACCCTGGCCGAGGACGTGTTCCAGGTGGCCGACGACGGAGAGCCGACCGACGAGCCGGTGGCGCCGGGCGGCAGCAGCTTCGTCCTGGGTGCCGTCGGGAACATCGGGGACACCATCGCCGAGGGCCTCAAGGTCTCGGTCGCGCTACCGCGGTACGTCACCTTCGGGGAGGCGGAGCGGGGATGCACCTACGGCGCGGACAACCGGACGGCCACCTGCGCCTACGAGGACATCACCCTGGTGCCGATCGACCGGGACACCAGTGAGAGCGATGACATCATCTCGGTCGTCGGCATCGTCTTCCCGGTGACGGTGGCGAAGGACGCTCCCGGCCCGGTCGTACTCGATGGCGGGGTGCTCTCTGGGTACGCCCTCAAGGCCGAGGACGAGGTCAGCCAGGCCGTTTTGGCCCGCAGCGCGACCGCCGAGCTGCCGAAGGGCCTGAAGACCCTGTCCGTCAAGGACGTCAAGGACGTCAAGGACGCGAACGTCACCGACAACACCGACCAGTTCAAGGTCCACGTCGGTGCCGCGGCGACAGGCAGCGAGGGGTCGGCAGGCGGCGAGGCGCCGGGTGGCGACCAGCCCGGCGGCACGGGCGGCGGGCTGCCGGTGACCGGCGTCCAGGCCGGTCTCCTCGGTGGCGTCGGTGCGGGCGTCATGGTGCTCGGCGCCGCACTCTTCCTCGTCAGCCGCCGGCGGCGGGTCGTCCTGACGACCCCCGACGACGAGGTACCCACCGCCTGACGGACTCGGGTTCCGGGATGTCGGGGCATCCGCCTAGCGGGGATGCCCCGACTTCCGCGATCTCTTGTCGATCAAGGCCGTGGACGTCGCCCGGCCGCACGGGTCAGGGCTGGCGGTTGTTTGCACGACAGAGTGTGCCGGCAGGGTCACCGGCACATGATCGGATCGGGCCTCTACGGTCGGGCGCGGTCGGGGGTCCTTCGGCCAGGCTTGACGTCGAAGGGAGGCCCAGTGATCGCGGCACTCAACCGGCTTGTCGACCTGGTCGAGAAGCACCTCACCGAGGAGTTCGACGTCAACGGACTGGCGAGGGCGCTCGGCACGACCGAGTACCACCTGCGCCGGATGTTCTCGTCGTTGGCGGGCATGCCGTTGTCGGAGTACGTCCGCCGACGCCGCATGACCGTCGCCGCTGCCGACGTTGTTCGGGGCGAGGACGATCTTCTGAGCATCGCCGTCCGGCACGGATACGGCTCGACCGAGGCGTTCGGACGCGCGTTCCGGGCGGTCCACGGTGCCAACCCCGCTGACGTTCGCCGCGACGGAGGGCCCCTTCGCACACAACCACAACTCAAGTTCCGCCTGACCGTCGAAGGGAGCATCCCCATGGACACCCGCATCGTGGACCGTCCCGCGTTCCGACTCGTCGGACACGCAGCCCGGGTTCCGCTCATTCACCAGGGCATCAACCCGCACATCCAGCAGCACATCACCGCGCTGCCGCCGCAGGAGCATCTCCGGCTGAAGGCCCTCAGCGACACCGACCCCGGGGGGCTGCTCCAGGTCTCCGACGACCTCGACCCCGACAGCACCGAGGGCAGTGAACTGACCTACCTGCACGGGGTCGCGGTGTCCCGGGACACGCCGGTCCCCGACGACCTCGACGCCATCGAGGTGCCGGCCGGCATGTGGGCGATCTTCCGTACCGCCGGACCTCATCCGCAGGCCCTGCAGAGCACCTGGGCCGCGACCGCGACCGAGTGGTTCCCCTCCAACCCGTGGCGTCTGCGGCCGGGTCCCTCGATGGTTGCGATCCTCGAACGCGCGGAGGACTTCAGCACCGCCACCTGCGAGCTGTGGCTACCCGTCGAACCGACGTGACCACCGGCGGCCCGGTGCCGGCACGATGGCTGCCCGGGGGTCGAGCTGCGGCCCTAACCCGCTGGTCGCCCCTGCGGGTCCAGTTGCGGCCCGGCCGCGACAGCCCCTGCGGCAGTCGGGCCGGTGCCGCCCGCCCGCATCGTCGTCAAGCGAACAAGGCGATGGAGCAACCGATGGCGACGAGGGCGCCGTAGAACGGTGCGACCGACCACGAGAGCCAGACGGTGGCGTCCGGAAACCAGCGGCCGAGGCGCCGTCGAATCTTTTGTCTGCGGGTGGCTGCGAAAGGAATGGGGTCGTCGGCGTCCGAGGGGTCGAGCGAGAACAGCGGCACCTTCCGGGTCCCGCGCGCCACCGCATCGTAGAGTCGCCGGTAAGCCTTCTCCTGTCGCAGATAGTTCGCGTCGAGGAAACCGAACAGGAGCGCGGCTGCGACCCCCAGCGCGGCGACCAGGTTGGCGTCCTGCGTCAACGCGTACCCGTACGTGGCGGTCACCACGGGGAGCAGCCAGCCTTTGGCGGCGGAGGAGGCGGAGGACATTCGCGTGACCACGGCCTGGATGTAGTCCAGGTGCTTTCGGCGATCCTCGGGATCAACGACCAGCACGTCCGCCGGCTGCATCACTCCCCACCAACCTTCCGACACTCGTGCCGGAGCCGCTTCCAGACGTCATCCTTCTGCGACTCCGAATAACTGGTTTCTGCAGGCCAGATGCGGCCCATCTCGTCGCCGGACCAGCGGGGGACGATGTGGGTGTGCAGATGGGGCACGGTCTGAGTGGCGACCGCACCGTTCGACTGGATTATGTTCAATCCCTCCGGGTCGGTCGCGCACTTCACCGCACGCGAGAGCCGCAACGTGACTCGCGCCAGGTGGGCGGCGGTTTCTTCGTCCAATGACCAGATGTCAGGGATATGGTCGAGCGGCACCACGAGGATGTGGCCCAGGGTTGCCGGATTCAGGGGAAAGAATGCGACCACGCGCCCGTCACGATAGACCTCCCGGGTGCCCGAGGTGTCGCGCCGAACGATTTCACAGAACGGGCAGTCGGTCTCGACGATCATCGCGAACGGGTCCTGCCCTGCCCGGACCACCGCGTGAGATGGACCGACTCGGCCAACGGAGCCACCTCTCTCTGTGGATAGTCGCGGCCCTCAGCGTAGGCCAGCCGACGGCGGATTCGCGTCGTCCACCACCGGCATCCCGCAGGTGCGGTTACGGCGGTGGCGTCCAGCGTGCCGAAGCGGCCGCCGGCACCGGCCGTATGCTGGGCTTCAGCATGAAGCGGGCGGTCAGCCCGCGACGATGTCGTCCAACCAGAGGGTGTGCACGAGAGCCGATGAGTCGCGCGGTGGAGGAGTCGAACCGGGCGATGCTGCGTGCCCGGGACGCGATGGACCGGTCGTACGCCCAACCGCTGGACATCCCCGCGCTGGCCCGGATCGCGCACGTCTCCGAGGCGCACTTCATCCGGACCTTCCGGGCGACCTTCGGTGAGACCCCGCACCGCTACCTGCAACGGCGGCGGGTCGAGCGGGCGATGGCGCTGCTGGTGGAGACCGACCGCGACGTGACCGACATCTGCTACGCCGTCGGCTTCGGCAGCCTCGGCACGTTCAGCCGGACCTTCCGGCAGATCGTCGGGGCGTCACCCTCGGATTTCCGCCGCCGCCGCACGGCGCCGGTCGACGTGCCGTCCTGCTTCGCCAAGGCCTGGACCCGACCCAGCAGTTTTGGATAAGCAGCAGGTCAGGGCCTGCGTCTAGCGTGGTTCCCATGACGATGAACGCGATCAGCCGCTCCCAGATCTACGTCCTCGACCAGGACGAGGCGCTCGACTTCTACGTGGGCAAGCTCGGCATGGAGCTCAACACCGACCAGGACCTCGGCTTCATGCGTTGGCTGACGGTGAACCTGCCGGGCGACCCGGAGCGCGAAATCCTGCTGGAGAAGCCGGGCCCGCCGGCGATGGACCCGGCCACCGCCGCGCAGGTCCGGGAACTGCTCACCAAGGGGGCGCTGGGCGGCGCGCTCTTCATGACCACCGACGACGCCCACAAGACGCACGAGGAACTGGTGGCCAAGGGGGTCGACATCACCGACGAGCCGACCGAGCGCCCGTACGGGATCGACTTCGGCATCCGGGATCCGTTCGGCAACCGGATCCGCATCGGCCAGATGTTCCCCCGGGCCTGAGGCCGTACCTCGGCCTGGTGGCGACGGCCGGTTGCCGGCAAAGCGGGAGGCGCGGGGTGGATCCCGCGCCTCCCGCTGTGTTGAGGTTAAGGACATGATCACCCGGCTGCTGTACCTCGCCCGGCACGGCGAGCAGGAGGACGCGACGACCGAGTCGCCGGAGGCCGGCCTGTCGGAGCGGGGCCGGCGGCAGGCCCGGCTGCTCGGTGAGCGGCTGCGGGGCCGGCCGTTCGCCGCCGTGCACCACGGGCCGCTGCGCCGGGCCGCGGAGACCGCCGAGCTGGTCGTCGCGTCGCTGCCCGGGGTTCCGGTGTACGAGACCGAGCTGGCCGGCGACCACCTCCCACACGACACGGATCCTGCGGACCTGCCGCCGGCGTACGCCAGCTTCCTGGCCGGGGCCTCGGCGGCCGAACGGGTCGACGGGCCGCGGGTGACGGCGGCGGCGGTACGGCGGTTCACCGGCCCGGTGGTCGATGGCGCCGAGGGTGCGGGTGGCGCCGGGCCGGTCCGTGAGCTGGTCGTGACGCACAGTTTCCTGATCGCCTGGCTGGTCCGGCACGCTCTGGACGCGCCGGAGCGACGGTGGCTGGGTTTGAATCACCACAACGCGGGACTGACCGTTCTCCGGTACGGCCCGGCCGCACCGCCGAACCTGGTCGCCTTCAACGACGTGGCACACCTGCCGCCGGAGTTGCGTGGTACGGGCCTGCCACCGGACTACCTGGTCTGAGCGCCGGGCGGTCAGCCGGTGGCGCGCAGCAGCAGCTCCACCAGCGCCTGGGTGGCCGGCGGCGGGGCGGTGTCGGTCGGGCAGTCGACGTACCCGGTCTCGATCGTGCCAACGGTCAGCCGGTAGCTGAACGCGTCTGCGCAGAGGGTCGTGGTGGTCGGGCGGCGGGCCGCCTCGGCGGCCAGCCGGGTCAGCCGCTGGATCGCGTGCGGCTGGAAGTAGTCCACGTACCAGCTCAGCACCTCGGAGCGGAGGCTTTCCTGCGACGACCAGGCGAAGGTGGCGCC
>NZ_RCVI01000051.1:0-889 GCF_003667455.1 Micromonospora sp. CV4
TCGTGGGCTCGGCGGCTCACGCTTTTGGCAGTGTCGATCTGTTCATTGATGCTCAAGCCTACAATAAACCCAATCGTTATAAAATCGGCGACAGCATTGATTATCTGGATGATGAAATCCAGCATAACTTTAAAGCTTCGGTGATGCTGACCCATGCGGTGTTAAACTTCCTTAAAAACCGCAAGCGCGGCCGTATTCTTTATCTTTTGAATGAAGTTTACCCGGATCCGATTCTGGCGGGTTCCCGCGGGGCGCTGGTGCCGTTTGCACAAAGTCTGTCCAAACAGGTGGCTGAACACAACATTACCGTGAATGTACTGAAGCTGGGTTTGACTGAAGAATTCATTCTGGCGATGCACCCGGAAGCCAAATCCATCAAAGAAGCGGTTGAAAATCTGAAGGTGAAAGAACCACACTTGCGCATCACGGAACCCGAGAAAATCACCAACACCGTGACCTATCTGGTTAGTCAGTTTGGTGCGGCGGTGAATGGTCAGGTTATTTCTTTAAGTTAGGTTATTAAAATGCAGGCAACCGGTAAAATCACAATCACCCCTCATTCTCCGATGTTTCAGTGGTGGGATTTCATCCCGCACTACACCCTGAAGGACTATTGGAACAAGGCTCCTCTGGAGCTGGATCTTTCCGAAGTGAAGGCCATTTACAAGCGCGGTCCGGCATATCTGTTCGCCTGCGAAAGAAACGGCGTGGACTATGTGGTTTACATGGGGTCGGTTCCCGAAATGCTGGGCCATCTTCCGGTCACCGATGTTGGGCCCTTTGAAGTGGTGAAACTTATCCGCAAGTTCCCCTCTAAATGGAAAAAGGCCTTCCCCAAGCTCTTGGGTCTGGCCTTTGTCACCATCATCCTTCTAAAGATGTTCTTTTC
>NZ_RCVI01000050.1:0-621 GCF_003667455.1 Micromonospora sp. CV4
CGAGCGGCTGGACCGCACGGTGCGTTTCGGGGCGCTGGTGTGCCTGGTGCCGGCGGTGCTGGTCACGGCCGGCTTGTTGCTGGCCCTGCTGGCCGGCTGACGCGACGACCGGCCGTCCCGGGGTGGGTCGGCCGGCCGTTGACGCGTCCGGGTGTCAGCGGGGGATGATCAACGCCATCGCCTCGGCCCTCGACTTGGAGTCGGTCTGCAGGATGCCGCGCACCGCTGAGGTGATGGTCTGGGCACCCGACTTCTGGATGCCGCGCATCGCCATGCACATGTGCTCGCACTCCAGCACGACGACGACGCCGCGCGGGGCGAGTTTGCTCATCAGCAGGTCGGCGACCTGCGAGGTGAGCCGCTCCTGCACCTGCGGCCGGCGGGCGAAGACCTCGACCAGCCGAGCCAGCTTGGACAGGCCGGTGATCCGTCCGTCCGGGCCGGGGATGTAGCCGATGTGCGCGCTGCCGCGGAACGGCAGCAGGTGGTGTTCGCAGAGGCTCATCACGTCGATGTCCCGGACGATCACCAGCTCTTCGTGGTTGGCCTCGAAGGTGGTGCTGAGCACCTGGGCCGGGTCGACCCGCAGGCCGGCGAAGAGCTCGGCGTACGCCCGGGCGA
>NZ_RCVI01000153.1:0-872 GCF_003667455.1 Micromonospora sp. CV4
GGCCTGCGCCGTGAGCGGCGCGGCCAGCCGCCACGCGGCCTCCGCCGCCCGGGGCCACGTCCCCTCCACCGGGTCCTCCGCCGTCCCGGCGGCGGCCAACGCGGCACGCGCGCTCTCCGGATCCGGGTGCACCTGGGTGAGCACCAGCAGCTCGACCGCCCGCTCGGGGTGCGCGGGATTCCGGCCGTACGCCGCCGCCAGGTGCAGCACCAGGTTCGAGTGGGTCCAGAGCACTGACGCCAGCTCGGCCAGCGGCGCGAAGAGCCCGGCCACCGCGGCGGCCGCCCCGCCCACGCCCGCCGAGCGCACGAACCGCCGGGTGGCCAGCCGGGCCAGGCCGTCCGCCGGCGCGTCCGGATACCGGGCCCGCAGCCGCTCGGCCCAGTCGGCCGCGCCGGGGCCGAGCGCCCGCACCGCGGCGAGAGCCAGCAACTCCGGCGCGAAGCCGGGGTGGTCGCGCAGCTGCGCGGTGACCAGCCGCAGCTCCGATTCCGGGGTACGCGCGACGTGATGCTCGGCCGGCCCTGCCGCCCCGGCCGACGCAGCTTCCTGGACGGGCTGGACCTCCCGGACCGGCTGGACCTCCGGCGTGGGGCGATCGACCCTCGCCGCAGGCACCGGTTGATCGGTCGGGGTCTGCTCCGCTGGTTGTTGCGGGGTGGGGACTGCCTTCTTGGTGGCGGCGCTCTTTCGCGCACCTGTCGCGCGCTTGGTCGGGGTCGCGGTGCGTGTGGTCGGGGTGTCCGCCGCGGCGGGGGTGTCCGCCGCGGCGGTCGAGCGCTTGGTGCGCTTGGTGGGCGCGGCCGGCGGAGTGGCCGGGGTCACGTTCGCCGCTGGCGACGTCGTGGGGGTCACCTCGCCAGCCGAGGTAC
>NZ_RCVI01000441.1:0-864 GCF_003667455.1 Micromonospora sp. CV4
GCCCGAGCCGGGGCTCGCGGCACCCGCGACGGCCCCGGGGACGGCGCCGCCGGCGGCGGCGGTGGGCCGCCCGCTGCACGCGGTACGCAACCAGAACCTGCTGGTCAGCCAGCTGCTCACCCCACAGGCGCTCCTGCTCCCGTTCGGTCTGGCCTTCGTCGTGGTGCAGTTCCTCACCGCCGGGTCGTGGTCGTTCGTCGCGGTGGCGAGCACGCTGACCGCGATGGCCGGTGTGCTGCTGCAACCGATCCGCCGGGTCCTCGACGACTGGAACTTCCGGCTGGCCCGCGACGGCGGCACGCTGCGGGTGCACAACGGCCTGCTGGAGACCCGGGCGCAGACCGTGCCGCTGGACCGGGTGCAGACCGTACGGGCCACCTGGCCGCTGCTCTGGCGGGTGAAGGGCTGGCTGCGGCTACGGCTGGAGGTGGCCGGGTACTCCGTCGCGGAGGCCGACGACCGCAACCGACCGGACCGTCTGCTGCCGGTCGGTGACCTGCCGACCGCGACGATGATCGTCGGCGAGGTGCTGCCGGGCGTACGCCTCGACGCGCTGGCGCTGAGCCCACCACCGCCTCGGGCCCGCTGGCTGCACCCGCTGGGCCGGGGCGCGTTCGGCGCCGGCCTGTTCGAGCGGGTCTTCGCCACCCGGTCCGGGCTGCTCACCCGGCAGGTGGCGATCGTGCCGTACGCCCGGATCCAGAGCGTGCGGGTGGTGCAGGGGCCGGCGCAGCGCCGGCTCGGGCTGGCCACCGTCCACGCGGACACCGCGGGCGGGTCGGGCGCGGCCGCCCAGGACCGGGATCTTTCGGAGGCGTGGGGCCTGGCGGCCGAGCTGACCGCCCGCGCGCACGCCGCCCGCCG
>NZ_RCVI01000377.1:0-853 GCF_003667455.1 Micromonospora sp. CV4
CACTGATGCTGAAAGTTTCAGTGGTCATTCCCGCTTACAACGAAGAAGATCGCCTGCCGGGCACCTTGCAGCGGCTGCGTGAGCTGTCTGATAGGGGGGAGCTGAAGGCTGAAATCTGTGAAGTTCTGGTGATAGACGATGGCTCCCGCGATCGCACGCGGGAGGTTGTTGAAAGTGGCCGGGACCAGTGGCCCTTGCTTCGTCTTTGCAGCCTGCAGGAGAATCGGGGCAAAGGGGCGGCAGTTAAAAAAGGCCTTATTGAAGCCCGCGGAGATTGGATTTTAGTGGCGGATGCGGATATGGCAACACCATGGGAAGAACTGAACAAGCTTCTGGTGTACTCCGATAGTGCGGATCTGATCATGGGATCTCGCGCCCTGCCGGACAGTCTGATTGAGGTTCGTCAGCACTGGATTCGTCAGACAATGGGAAAAATCTTTAATCGCATCATGCGCTTTTTCATCGGCCTTCCATATAAGGACACACAGTGCGGATTCAAGCTTGTGCGCAACGAAGAGGTGTTTCGTACAAAAATTCTGCCGCTGCTTTCCGTCGAGCGTTTCGCCTGGGATGTGGAGTTGATTTTGTTCATGGAAAAATTCCGTCTGCGCGTTCGTGAAGTGCCGATTCGCTGGCAGCACAAAGAATCGTCTCGTGTGCGCAGTGTCCACGACAGCATTGAGATGCTGTTTGCTATTCGGCAGATGCGCCGTCGCCTTAAGAAGGCCTAACGCTGGGGCTCTTCGGCTGTACAAGAACTGCTCATGAACAAAAAGATGACGACGCAAACTGTCATTTACTTTGATTTAATATTGTGCAGCTAATTCCAAATAAATGATGGTATCTATAAGAG
>NZ_RCVI01000049.1:0-841 GCF_003667455.1 Micromonospora sp. CV4
CTCGTAAGGGGTGGGCGCTCGGGGCGAAGGTGGTCAGGCGATCCGGCGCAGCCAGCGCCGCTGCCACGGAGTCTCCACCGCCTTCGGGTGGTAGCCGGCCCGCACCCACGGCACGGCCCGTTCGACTGGCAGACCGTCGAGGATCGCCAGCGCGGCCAACGCCGTACCGGTGCGTCCCACCCCACCCCGACAGGCCACCTCCACGCGCTCACCGTCGTGCGCCCGCCGCAACGTCGCCCGTAGGGCGTCGAGCGCATCCGCCCGGTCGAGCGGTACCCAGAAGTCCGGCCACCGGATCCGACGGTGCGGCCACGCCGGCTCGGGGCCGGGTGCCAACAGCAGGGCGAAGTCGGCGGGTGAGGCGACCTCGGCAGCGATGCGCCGTCCGCGCACCGTCGCCCCGCTGGGCAGGACGAGCACACCCGACTGCTCGGGCCAGGGCTGAGGGACAGTCACCCCAGCATTCTGCGCCATGCACCTGGCCGTCGGGTCCCGCCGGTGAGCGGGGATGGGCACAGACAAACACCCCTGCCGCTCGCTTGCTAACTGGGCAGAGACGGCGCCCCCGCCGCTCACTCGGTGACGCACACAGATAGCGTCCCCGCCGGTCACCCGGTGACGCGCAGATAGCCCCCGGTCAGGCACAGGGGGATGGGGACAGAGACAGCGCCCCGACGGCCACCCGGTGACGCACACAGACAGCGTCCCCGCCAGGCACCGGCGGACGGGACAGACAGCGCCCCGACGGTGACGCGTCCAACCGATCCGCGGACGGCCCCCGCCCCCGCCCTCCGGGCGGGCGGGGGCCGTCCGCGTGCGCCCCATCCGCGGTCCACGATTC
>NZ_RCVI01000047.1:0-814 GCF_003667455.1 Micromonospora sp. CV4
CTCGTACGCCGCGCGCCGCTGGACCGGCCGCGGCGCGCGGCGTACGAGGCGGTCGCCGCGGTGCACCGCGACGACGCGTTCGCCAACCTGGTGCTGCCGACCATCCTGCGCGAGGAGGGGCTGTACGGCCGGGACGCGGCGTTCGCCACCGAGCTGACCTACGGCACCCTGCGCCACCTGGGCACGCTGGACGCGATCCTGACCGACGCGGCCGGCCGGGACGTGGCCCGGATCGACCCGCCGGTACGCGACGCGCTGCGGCTCGGGGCGTACCAGCTGCTGCACACCCGGGTGCCTCCGCACGCCGCGGTCTCGTCGACCGTGGACCTGGTCCGCGCGGTCGCGCCGGGCGCCACCGGGTTCGCCAACGCGGTGCTGCGCGAGGTGTCCACCCTTGACGCCGACGGCTGGGTGGCGAAGCTCGCCCCGCCCATGGAGACCGACCCGATCGGGCACCTGGCGCTGGCGTACAGCCATCCGCAGTGGATCGTGCGGGCGTTCTCCGAGGCGCTCGGCGGCGACCTGGGCGAGACGGCCCGACTGCTGATCGAGGACAACGAGCGCCCGCCGGTGCACCTGTGTGCCCGGCCCGGCCTGATCGACCCGGTGGAGCTGGCCGACCAGGTGGGCGGGGCGCCCGGAGCGTTCTCGCCGTACGCCGTCTATCTGCCCGGTGGCGCGCCCGGCGACGTGCCGGCGGTCGTCGACGGCCGGGCCCACGTCCAGGACGAGGGCTCCCAGCTGGTGGCCGCCGCGCTCGCCGACGCGCCGCTGGACGGCCCGGACGGGCGCTGGCTGGACCTGTGCGCCGGTC
>NZ_RCVI01000045.1:0-808 GCF_003667455.1 Micromonospora sp. CV4
CCGCCACCCCGGGCGGGCCCGCGGCGCCGGTCGGTGGCGCCCCCGGCGCCCCCGGCGAGGAGGCCGGGGCTGCGGCGCTCGGCGTGCTGGCCCTCTACGACCGGCTGGGCGCGGACGAGTTCGACGACGACGACCTGGTCACCCTGCGCACCTTCGCCGGGCATGCGGCGGTGGCGGTGGACAACGTCCGGGTGCACGAGGAGGCGCAGCGGCTCTCGCTCACCGATCCGCTCACCGGGCTGTGGAACTACCGCTACCTGCGCGAGTCGATCCGGCGGGAGGTGGAGCGGGCCAGCCGGTTCGGCCGGATGCTCAGCGTCCTCGCGCTGGACCTGGACCGGTTCAAGGACGTCAACGACACGTACGGGCACGCGGCGGGGGACACCGTGCTGGCCGAGTTCGCCCGGAGGGTGCGCGGCGAGATCCGGGAGGTCGACCTCGCCTTCCGGCAGGGCGGCGAGGAGTTCGTGCTGCTGCTGCCGGAGACCGACGCCCGGGGCGCGGCGATCGTGGCGGAGCGGCTGGGCGCGGCGGTCCGGGAGACGCCGGTCGCCGTCGAGGCGTACGCGGGACCCATCATGATCACGGTGTCGGTGGGCATCGCCGTCTACCCGGACCACGGCAGCAACGGACGGGAGGTGCTGGAGGCCGCCGACGACGCGCTCTACGCGGCGAAGGCCGCCGGGCGGGACACCTACCGGGTCGCCGAGGTGTGCCCCGACCTGCCGACGCAGGAGATCCCGGTGCCGGCGGGGGCGGTCAGCCCACCCGACGGGCTGCCGCGCGCCGGCACCGGGATCTCCTGCGT
>NZ_RCVI01000421.1:0-788 GCF_003667455.1 Micromonospora sp. CV4
GGCGGCCACCCCCGCCGCCGTCGCCGCCACCGCGCCCGTGGCCATCAACTGCAACGTGCACGGCAACGAGCCCGGCGACCGCGAAGCCTGCCTCATCATGGCCCGGCAACTCGCCTTCAGCACCGACCCCCGGATCACGGACCTGCTCAGCCGCACCACCGTCCTGATCGTCCCCACCATCAACGGCGACGGCCGGGCCGCCAACACCCGCGGCAACTCCACCGGCCAGGACCTCAACCGCGACTACTCGCTGATCCGTCAGCCCGAGACCGCCGCGTACGTCAAGATGGTCCGCGACTACCGACCCGTCGCCGGCTACGACGGCCACGAGTACGGCAACTCCCGCGCCGGTGACCTGCCAATGCTGCCGCCCCGACACCAGAACGTCCCCCAACCGATCTTCGACCAGTCCCAGGACATGATCGAAAATCACATGTACGCCAAGGGCGCCGAAGCCGGCTGGTGGGCCTGCCCCTACGGCTGCGAAGGCGGCGGCAACGTCGGCCTCAGCGAGGAAACCATCCTGCGCAACACCCTCGGACTCAAGAACGTCGCCAACTCGCTGCTGGAACTGCGCAGCTCCGGCGGCCAGACCCGGCCCGACGAGGGCAACACCGCCAACAACCGGCGCCGCAAGACCTACTCGGCCCTGTGGACCTTCCAGCAGTTCCTCGACTACCACCGCGCCGACCGCGGCGAAATCCTCACCTCCCGCGCCGAAGCCATCGAGATCCAGGCCGCCAACACCGGCCGCCTCGTCTTCCGCGGCTCCCGACCGATCCCCGCCC
>NZ_RCVI01000044.1:0-784 GCF_003667455.1 Micromonospora sp. CV4
TTTGTAAGCTGAATGTCACCCCAAGGAGGTTCCCATGAAGAGCGTTCTGTTCATCACCGCGTTTCTTTTTGTCTGGCTGGCACAGGCAGCCCCGGCACCGGATCGCTGCAAGACCCTGACCGAAACCCAAGGGGGCGTGCAGCTTCAGCGCATCTGGCTTGAGCAGGCGGGCATCTGCATGTTGTCTGTTTCTCCCACGGATGCCTACAAGGACATGATCTATCGCGACTATGTGCTGACCGAAGATGGCATGTTCATGGTCTTTAACGCTTATGGTACCGATGGGCAGTTCGGAGCCCGTGACTTTTTCCTGTTCCCAAGAAAGCAGACTGTGATCAGCCATCAGTGGGTGCCGGAAAAAGACGAGCTGATCATCGAGCACGTCACCGGAGACAAGTTCGTCTTTGATGTTAATAAAGCTGTTCTGAAGTCCATTTCGGGGGCTGCGAAAGTGGTGGTTGATAAAGTCGCCACCAATAATAAAGGCGGCGTATCCATCGTGGGTTATCAGGGGCAGATTCTGGATGTGGGCTTTGCGCTGAATCAGGATCCGGCGATGATCCGCAGCGGGAATTCGGTTCTGACCGGAGCGCAAAGAAACTGTTCTCTGCGCAATCTGGATATTTTCAATTACATGAGTGACGGCGACGTGATCTTTAAGTTCAGAAAGGACACCGACTTTCAGCGTCTGGTGTCCTCTGCCTGCCGTTAGAAGGAATGCATCAGCTCTGTGAACTTGCGACGGTCACGGAGCTGGGAATCCAGGTCGTGCAGGGATTTGTTG
>NZ_RCVI01000193.1:0-43181 GCF_003667455.1 Micromonospora sp. CV4
ACCACCGGCCGGGCGGCGGCCGAGCCGGCCGCCGATTCCGCAGCCGCCGTCGCGCCCCGGACCGACCAGGCCACCGACACCGAGCGGTCCGCGACCGCGGCTGGTTCCGCCGGGCCGCTGTTCGGGGTGGCGGCAGCCGCCGGCCCGGAGCCGGATCGCTGGACCCCGGCCGCGCCGGCCTGGCCGGTCACCCCGGCATGGACCGCGCCCGCACAGGCCGGCGCACCGGAACCGGCCGCATCGGACGATCCGGAGGAACCGGCCGGGCGGACGCCGCGCCCCCGGCACCGAGCACCCCTGCCGGACCTGAGCAGGGCCAGCACCTGGGACGCCTTCGCCACCGCCCGCCGCGAGGGGGCGGCAGACCCGTTGTCGACAAGCACCACCTCACCGGCGTCGACCGGCTCGCCCACGGCCAGCGACCCGGCATCTCCCACCGGATCGTCGAGCCCGACCGGCCCGGCAACACCCGCCGGCCCGCGCGGCGCGTCTGACCGGGTGGCCTCCCGATGGCGACGGTCTGCCCGCACACCGGACGTGGCCGCCGAGGCTGCGCCGTCCGACCCGGCGGGACAAGCCACCCCGACCTCGGTCGCTCCGCCGGAGCAGACCGGCGTCGGCACCGAGGCTGGCGGTCCGGCGAGCGCCGACGCCCGACCGGCCACACCGGCTGCCGGGAACGACGCCGAGCAGTCCTCCCGTCGGGGACGGCTCGGCGGGCTGTTCCGCCGCAACCGGTCCCGCGCCGAAGAGGAGAGCGAGCCCGTGCCGGATGCGACTGAGCCGCTACCGGCACAGGACGAGGAGTTCGTCGACTGGGTCGCGGGCCTGGGCAAGCCGGTGGCGGACAACGAGCCGGAGCAGGAGAACGGCCGCCGCTCGCTGCGCTCCACCGGGCGGCACCACCGCGACTGACCCCGCAGCCCCGCGCTGGCTCGCCCCGTGAGTGGGGCAGGCCAGCGCAGGGCAGGCGGATCAGGCCAGCGGCAGGTAGACCTTTCCGCCGCCGGAGACGAACTCCGCCGACTTGTCCTTCATGCCGCGGGCCGCGTACTCCTTGAGCTCCTGGGTGATCTTCATGGAGCAGAACTTCGGGCCGCACATCGAGCAGAAGTGCGCCGTCTTCGCCGGTTCGGCGGGCAGCGTGGCGTCGTGGTACGAGCGTGCCGTCTCCGGGTCCAGAGACAGGTTGAACTGGTCCTCCCAGCGGAACTCGAACCGCGCCTTGGACAGCGCGTCGTCCCACGCCTGCGCGCCGGGGTGCCCCTTGGCCAGATCCGCCGCGTGGGCCGCGATCTTGTACGCGATCACGCCCGCCTTGACGTCGTCGCGGTCCGGCAGGCCGAGGTGCTCCTTCGGGGTGACGTAGCAGAGCATCGCGGTGCCGAACATGCCGATCATCGCGGCGCCGATCGCCGAGGTGATGTGGTCGTACGCGGGCGCGATGTCGGTGGTCAGCGGGCCGAGCGTGTAGAAGGGCGCCTCGTGGCACCACTCCTGCTGGAGGTCCACGTTCTCCTTGATCTTGTGCATCGGCACGTGACCCGGGCCCTCGATCATCACCTGGACGTCGTGCTCCCAGGCGACCTTCGTCAGCTCGCCGAGGGTGCGCAGCTCGGCGAACTGCGCCTCGTCGTTGGCGTCGGCGATCGAGCCGGGGCGCAGCCCGTCGCCGAGGGAGAACGTCACGTCGTACTTCGCGAGCAGCGAACACAGCTCAGCGAAGTTGGTGTAGAGGAAGTTCTCCTCGTGGTGCGCCAGGCACCAGGCCGCCATGATCGAGCCACCTCGGGAGACGATCCCGGTCACCCGGTCCACCGCCAGCGGCACGTACGGCAGCAGCACCCCGGCGTGCACCGTCATGTAGTCCACGCCCTGCTCGGCCTGCTCGATCACGGTGTCCCGGAACACCTCCCAGCTCAGCTTCACCGGGTCGCCGCCGACCTTCTCCAGCGCCTGGTAGATCGGCACCGTGCCGATCGGCACCGGCGAGTTCCGCACGATGGCCTCGCGGGTCTCGTGGATCCGCTTGCCGGTGGACAGGTCCATCACCGTGTCCGCACCCCAGCGGGTGGCCCAGGTCAGCTTCTCCACCTCCTCGGCGACGGACGAGCTGACCGCCGAGGTGCCGATGTTGGCGTTCACCTTCACCAGGAACGCCTTGCCGATGATCGCCGGCTCGCACTCCGGGTGGTTGACGTTGAGCGGCAGCACCGCCCGACCGGCGGCGATCTCGGCCCGGACGAGCTCCGGGTCGACGTTCTCGCGGATCGCCACGAACTCCATCTCCGGCGTCACCACACCGGCCCGCGCGTACGCGAGCTGGGTCGGCCGTCGCCCGTCCACCCCGGCCAACGGCGTACCCGCGCCCCGCACCGGGGCGACGTCACCCCGCTCGGCGATCCACGGCCCGCGCAGCGGCGGCAACCCCACCTCCGGGTCGGAACCGGGGCCGGACGTGTCGTAGAGCCGCACCGGAGGATGGTCGCCGGTCAGCGCCACCTCGGCGAACGGCACCCGGACATCCGGCCGCGAACCCTCGACGTACACCTTGCCTCGTGCCTGCATGACAGTCTCCCTGGTGATCAAGCGGACCAGCCGAAGTGATCCAGCGGCCCGCGGCCCGCGCCCAGTTCCCAACCCCGCGCCCCGGTCAGAGCGCGGAGCACGTACTCCTTGGCGACCCCGACCGCCGCCGGCACCGGATCGCCCAACGCCAGCCGCACGGCGATCGCCGCCGAGAACGAACACCCGGTGCCGTGGGTGTGCCGGGTGTCCACCCGAGGTGCCCGCAACACGGTGCTGCCGCCGTTCCCGTGCAGGACGTCGACCGCCTCGACCCCGTCCAGGTCGCCGCCGGTGACCACCACGTACTCCGGGCCGCCGGCCGCGAGGGCCTCGGCGGCCGCGACCATCCCGGCCACGTCGTCCACCGGGCGCCCGGTGATGGCGGCGGCCTCCGCGCAGTTCGGCGTCGCCACCCGGGCGTACGGCAGGAGCCGCTCGACCGCGCTCACCACGCCGAGCCGGTGGCCGCTGGTGGCGACGAGCACCGGGTCGACGACGAGCTGGGGCAACCGGCCGTCCCGGGCGGCTTCGGCCACGGCGTCGGCGACGGCCGGATTGCCGAGCATCCCGGTCTTGACCGCGCAGACCGTGAAGTCGGCGAGCACGCTGTCCAGCTGTTCGCTGACCGTGCGCGGGGGTAACGGCAGGACGGCGTCGACGCCCCGGGTGTTCTGCGCGGTGATCGCGGTGAGGACGCTGGTGCCGTACGCGCCGAGCGCCGCGAAGACCTTCAGGTCTGCCTGGATGCCGGCGCCGCCGCCGGAGTCGGAGCCGGCGATGGTGAGGATTGTGCGCGGGGTCATGTCTCCTCGTTGGTCGCTCTTGAGGGCTGCGGCCGACCGTGCCCACTCCGGGCGGTCAGGCTTGATCCCTGCGTGGGCACGGTCGGCCGCAGCCCCCGTCGTGGGGACCTGGGTGCCTCCGCGCCGGCTTGAAAAAGCTCAGGGGTGACCGCCTCGGCATAGGCGCTGGTGAGGGTGGCGGCTGTTTCGGCGGGGTCTTGGGCTCGCATCAGTGCGCCCAGTACGGCTATGCCGGCGGCTCCCGCTTGGATGCAGGCGGTTACGTGTTCTGGGGTTTCCACTCCGCCTAGGGCCAGCAGCGGCACGGGGCTGGCCTCGACCAGCTTCCGCAGGCCGTCCGGTCCTAGGGGCGGGCCGTAACCGGGCTTCGTCTTCGTGGGCCAGACCGGGGAGACGGTTGCGTAGTGCTCGGTGGTGAGGCGGTGCAGCTCGGACTGGTTGTGGCAGGAGCGGCCGACGAGCCGGTGGGTCGGTGGCGGGTAGGGGCCGGCGGCGGGCAGGTGCACGGCGTCGCCGTCGAGCGGGTCGGGGCCCGCCACCATGAGGGTTCCGCCGACGTCGGCGAGGATCGCCCTCAGGTCGGCGGCGAGGGCGGCGCGCTCGGCGCGGGGCAGGTCCTTCTCCCGCAGCACCACCCACCGCACTCCCCCGGCGACGGCGCCCGCCACCACCCGGTCGAGCCCGCCGCGCGCGACGAGCCGATCGGTCAGCAGGACGACACCGGACGGCGGGGTCACAGGTCGGGTCGCCCCTCGTCGGGGGTGGACGGCAGGGCGTGGAAGCGACGCGCGATCCGGCCGGCGCCGGCGGCCAACCGGCCGGCCTCGACCGCGTACCGCATCGCAGTCGCCATCGCCACCGGGTCGGCGGCCCGGGTGACCGCGCTGGCCAGCAGCACCGCATCGCAGCCCAGCTCCATCGCCAGCGCCGCGTCGGACGCGGTGCCGATGCCGGCGTCCAGGATCACCGGTACGTCCACGCCCTGCCGGATCAGCCGGATGTGGTGCGGGTTACCGATGCCGAGCCCCGAGCCGATCGGCGCGCCGGCCGGCATCACCGCGGCGCAGCCCACGTCGGCCAGCCGGCGGGCGAGCACCGGGTCGTCGCTGGTGTACGGCAGCACGGTGAACCCGTCGGCGACAAGCTCCTCGGCGGCGCGGAGCAGCTCGACCCCGTCGGGCAGCAGGGTCCGCTCGTCACCGATCACCTCCAGCTTGATCCAGTCGGTGTCGAACGCGTCCCTGGCCAGCCGGGCCACCTTCACCGCCTCGGTCGCGGTGTGGCAGCCGGCGGTGTTCGGCAGCAGCCGCACCCCGCACCGGTCGAGCAGCTCCAGCAGCCCACCGGCGGAGCCCGGAGCGGTGTCCACCCGGCGCAGCGCCAGAGTGACCAGCTCGGTGCCGGACGCCCGGATCGCCTGCTCCAGCACGTGCAGGTTCGCGGCGCCGCCGGTGCCGAGGATCAGCCGCGAGGTGAAGGTCGCCCCGCCCAGCTCGAACGGCATGCCCCTCACCCGCCCTGCGCGGCGGTGAGCACCTCGACCCGGTCACCGTCGCGCAGCACCGTCGTCGACCAACCGGCCCGGGGCACCACCTCGCCGTTGACCGCGACCGCCACCCCGCGCTGCTGCGGGGCGACGTCGCTGACCAGGTCGGCCACCGACGCGCCACCCAGGACGCTGCGTCCGCTTCCGTTCACCGTCAACTCCACCGGTCCTCCTCCGTCGTCCGATCAGGTCCGCCGACCTCGGCAGCACCAGGCCCGGCGCCGGGACCGGCCGCGTTGCCGGATTCCGGGCCCGCAGCGACGAACCGGCCGGGATGAAAGGGCGTGAGCAGCGGATCGGCCACGCCGCTGGTGACCAGGTCGGCGATCAGGTCCGCGGTGACCGGGGTGAGCACGATGCCGTGTCGGTGGTGCCCGGTGGCGGCCAGCACGTCCGGCCGCCCGGGGAGCGGCCCGAGGATCGGCGCGTTGTCCGGGGTGCCCGGGCGCAGCCCGGCGACCGTCTCGACCAGGTCGTACTCGGCCAGCTCGGGGAGCAGGTCGACGCCGGCACGGAGCAGGCGCAGCACCGCGCCGGCGGTGACCGTGGTGTCCGACCGCTCCTCGACCGTCGCGCCGAGCACCACCTCGCCGTCGGCGCGGGGCACCAGATAGACCTGCTCGCCGTCGGCGTACCCGCGGATCACGTGCCGGAAGCCCGGCGTGGCGCCGCCGGGCGCGCGCAGCCGGAGGATCTGGCCCTTCACCGGCCGCACGGGCAGGCCGGTGAGGGCGGCGGCGCCGCAGCCGGCGGCGACCACGGTGACCCGGGCGTCCACCTCGGACAGAGCACGGACCGCCTGCGGGACGAGCACCGCGCCGGCCCGCTGCGCGGCCGTGCGCAGCGCCGGCACCAGCAACCGCGGGTCGACCTGGTGGTCGGTGGGCGCGAGCGCCCCGCCGCGCACCCGGGGCGCGAGCGCCGGCTCGCGGTCGCGCAGCTCGGTGGGGCGCAACGGGGTGACCGGCAGGCCCAATCCCTGCTGGTACGCCCAGAGCCGACGCGCCTCGGCCAGGTCGTCGCCGGTCGACCCGACGATCAGGGTGCCCTCGGTCCGGTAGCCCAGCTCGGCGCCGCTCGCCTCGGTCAGCTCGTCGGCGAACGCCGGCCAGCGGGCGGCGGACGCCAGCAGCAACCCGGTCAGCTCCCGCTCACCGAAGTACGCCTCGGCCACCGGGGAGAGCATGCCGGCGGCCACCGCCGACGCCCCCGAGCCGGGAGCCGGATCGTGCACCACCACCCGGAGCCCACGGGCGGCGCACCGCCAGGCGATCGCCAACCCGATCGGTCCCGCCCCCACCACCGCGACGTCCAGCCGTGCCCGGTCGTCGAACGGCGTCGACGGGGACCGGCCGGTCAGCACGTCAGGGCTCCGAGCAGCTCGGCGGTGGCCCAGGCCGGGTCGACGGCGGTGGAGACCGCGCCGACCACGGCCACCCCGTACGCCCCGGCGGCTCGCAGCGCCGGCACGCGGGCGGCGGTCACCCCACCGATCGCGATGACCGGAACGTCGACCGCGCCGGTGACCGCGCGTACCCCCTCCGGGCCGATCGGGTCCGGCAACCCGGACTTGGTGCTGGTGGCGTGGCACGGCCCGACGCCCAGGTAGCTGGCCCCCGCGGCGACGGCCTCGATCGCCGTCTCCGGGGCCCGGGCGGTGGCCCCCAGCACGCCGGTGGGGCCGAGCGCCCGGCGGGCGGCGGCGACCGGCAGGTCGTCGGCCCCGACGTGCCCGCCGGCGGCGCCCACCGCCAGCGCCACGTGCAACCGGTCGTTGACCAGGCAGGTCGCCCCGTACGCGGCGCAGAGCGCGAGCACCCGGCGGGCCAGGTCGTACGCCTCGCGGTCGGTGGCGGAGTCCTCGACCCGGACCTGCACCACCAGGTCGGCGCGGGCCGCGGTGAGGGCGGCCCGGACCACGGTGAGCGGGTCCCGCCCGGGTCGGGTATCGGTGATCAGATGCAGTCGCCCAAGGGACGGCATGGCAACGCTCCTCCCTGCGCCGGCATTACCCGGATCAGGTTCGACGGTCGGGGGCTGTCAGCCCCCCTCTCAGCCCGGTACACCGGGCTCCCGTGGGTTACTTGCGTGTCACCGTACGACAGATCCGTCGGGCTGCCAAGGCGGGGTCGGCGGGCCGCGACGGACCGGATTCGCTGGGCGCTTCATACGGTCCTGTTCGGAATGTCGCCCACCGTTGCAGAACCGTTACCCGTCGACATCTTGCCGGACATTGATCCAACCGAATTAATTTGTTCAGCGATTCGACAAAAATGCCGGCGTGGGCGCCCTGGCACGGCACCCGCACCGGCTCCATCCGGGACGGTCTTCGGCGAGCCGGCCCCCGCGATCCTGTCCACCGCGACATAGGAGGCGGCGTGCCCCATTCTCGTCGTGCCCGCGTACCCATCACCGCGACCCTGATCTCCCTGGCCCTGGCCTCGACGACCCTGTTCGGCCTCCCCGCGCAGGCGGCTCCGGCCGCCGCCCAGGTCCCCCCGCGGGACGCGCGAGCCGCGGCCCCGGTCAGCCAGGTGGCGCCGAAGGCGCCAAAGGCCGCGGCCGATCCCTTCTCCGTCCTGGTGTTCTCCAAGACGGCCGGCTTCCGGCACGACTCCATTCCCACCGGACTCGCCGCCATCCAGCAACTCGGTACGGCCAACGGATTCACCGTGGACAGTTCCGAGGACGGTGGCGCGTTCACCGACGCCAATCTGGCGAAGTACAAGGCGGTGATCTGGCTCTCCACCACCGGCGACGTCCTGGACGCCGAGCAGCAGGCCGCGTTCGAGCGTTACGTGCGGGCCGGCGGCGGTTACGTCGGCATCCACGCCGCCTCGGACACCGAGTACAGCTGGGCCTGGTACGGCGACCTGGTCGGCGCGTACTTCGCCAACCACCCGGCGAACCAGCAGGCCACGGTCAAGGTCGAGGACCACGCCCACCCGTCCACCGCCGAGCTTCCGGACCGCTGGTCCCGCTTCGACGAGTGGTACAACTACCAGACCAACCCCCGGCCGGACGTGCACGTGCTGGCCAGCCTGGACGAGAAGAGCTACACCCCGGGCGCGGGCGCGATGGGCGCCGACCACCCGATCGCCTGGTGCCAGGACTTCGACGGCGGCCGGTCCTGGTACACCGGGGGCGGGCACACCCGGGAGTCGTACGCCGAGCCCGAGTTCCTCAAGCATCTGCTCGGTGGCATCCAGACGGCGGCCGGCGTGGTCGACGCCGACTGCGGCGCCTCGAAGACCGCGAGCTTCGAGAAGGTCGCCCTGGACAGCAACACCAGCAACCCGATGGAGCTGGACATCGCCCCGGACGGGCGGGTCTTCTACGTCGAGCGTGACGGCCGGGTGCAGATCGTCAAGCCGGACACCGGCAGCACCGTCACCGCCGTCGACCTGGACGTCTTCACCGGCAACGAGGACGGCCTGATCGGCATCCGGCTCGACCCGGACTTCGCCACCAACAAGTGGGTGTACCTCTACTACGCCCCGAACGACGGCATCGCGCGCAACCTGCTGTCCCGGTTCACGGTGACCGGCGACACCATCGACCCGGCCAGCGAGAAGCAGGTGCTGCGGGTCGACACCCAGCGCAACACCTGCTGCCACGCGGGCGGCAGCATGGCCTTCGACGGCGACGGCAACCTCTACCTGGCCACCGGTGACAACACCAACCCGTTCGAGTCGAGCGCGTACACGCCGATCGACGAACGGCCGGGCCGCCAGGACTTCGACGCGCAGCGCACCTCCGGCAACACCAACGACCTACGCGGCAAGGTGATCCGGATCCACCCGGAGGACGACGGGACGTACACCGTCCCGGCGGGCAACCTCTTCGCGCCGGGCACCGACAAGACCCGGCCCGAGATCTACGCGATGGGCTTCCGCAACCCGTTCCGGATCGGCACCGACCCGGGCACCAACACCCTCTACGTCGCGGACTACGGGCCGGACGCCAACGCGGACAACCCGAACCGGGGCCCCCGGGGTCTGGTCGAGTGGAACATCGTCACCCCCGGCAACTACGGCTGGCCGTACTGCACCGGGACGAACGAGGCGTACAACGACTACACGTTCCCGTCCGGCCCGAGTGGGGCGAAGTTCGACTGCGCGGCTCCGGTGAACAACTCGCCCAACAACACCGGCCTGACCAACCTCCCGCCGGTCGTCCCGGCGACCGTCGACTACGGGTACGCCGGTGACGCGCGGTATCCGGAGATCGGCGGCGGCGGCGCCCCGATGGGCGGCCCGGTCTACCGGTACGACGCCGACCTCGACTCCGACCGGAAGTGGCCGGCGTACTACGACGGCAAGGCGCTGCTCGGCGAGTGGAACCAGTCGAAGATGTACACCATGCAGGTGACCGCCGACGGCAAGTCGTTGGTGGACATCAACCAGTTGCTCACCGGGATGAGCATGATCCGGCCGATGGACTTCGAGTTCGGCCCGGACGGCGCGCTCTACCTGATCGAGTGGGGCAGCGGCTTCGGCGGCAACAACGACAACTCCGGCATCTACCGGATCGACTACATCGCCGGTGAACGCGCGCCGATCGCGGTGGCCGCGGCCACCCCGACGTCGGGGCCCGCACCGCTGACGGTCACCTTCTCCAGCGCCGGCTCACGGGACCCGGACGGTGGCACGCTGACCTACGCCTGGGCCTTCGGCGACGGGCAGACCTCCACCGAGGCCAACCCGACGCACACGTACGCCACGGCGGGCAGCTTCACCGCCCAGCTCACCGTCACCAACCCGAAGGGCCGTACCGCGGTGGCCAACGTGCCGGTCACCGTGGGCAACACCGCGCCGACGGTGACCATCGAGTTCCCGCCCGACGGCGGCTTCTTCGACTGGGGTGACCAGGTCCGCTACACCGTCAAGGTGACCGACCCGGAGGACGGGCAGATCGACTGCGACCGGGTGCGGCTCCAGGTGCTGCTCGGTCACGACGAGCACGCCCACCCGCTGGAGCAGCACACCGGCTGCACCGGCATCGTCCAGACGTCGCTCGCCTCCGGGCACGGCGCCGAGGCGAACGTCTTCGCGGTCTTCGAGGCCACCTACACGGACGAGGGCGGCGCCGGCGGGGCCGGCCCGCTCACCGGCCGGGCGATCGAGCAGTTGCAGCCCAAGCGCAAGCAGGCCGAGTACTTCACCGCCACCGGGCGGGCGCCGGTGAGCACGGGCGGCGGCGACGCCGGCGTGCAGCGGGAGACCGGCGGCGACACCGCCGGCGGCGGCCAGAACATCGGCTTCATCGAGGACGGCGACTGGTGGTCGCTCGCCCCGGCGAACCTGACCAACGTCACCGACATCCGCTTCCGGGCCGCCTCGGCCGGCGCCGGAGGCCGGGTCGAGGTCCGCGCCGGCGCCGTCGACGGACCGGTGGTCGCCACGGCCACCGTGCCGGGCACCGGCGGGTGGCAGACGTACACGGACGTGACCGCGCCGGTGACCGGCGCCGCGAGCGGCACGCTGTACTTCGTCGCCCGGGACCCGAACGGCGGCGCCGGGTCGCTGTTCAACGTCAACTGGATGGACTTCCTCGGCCGCGGCGTCACCGAGAACGCGCCGCCGGTGGTCAGCGCCACCGCCACCCCGGCCACCGGCACCGCGCCGGTCACCGTCGCCTTCGACGGCACGGCCACCGACGCCGAGGGGAACACCCCGCTGACGTACGCCTGGGACTTCGGTGACGGCGGCACGGCGACCACCCTGGACGCCAGCCACACCTACACCAGCCCGGGCACCTTCACCGCCACTCTGACGGTGACCGACAGCGTGGGCGCGAAGTCGTACGCCACGGTGCCGGTGCGGGTGGACGCGCCGAACACGTCCTGCCTGGGGGCGCGCTCGGACGACTTCAACGGCGCCAGCCTCGACAAGGGCCGGTGGAGCAGCGTGGTCCGGGAGAACCAGCTCTACTCGGTCTCCGGCGGCGCGCTGCGGCTGCCCACCGCGGTGGGCGACCTCTACGGCGCCCGTAACGACGCCACCAACCTGGTGCTCCAGCCGGCACCGACCGGGGCCTGGCAGGTGACCACCAAGGTCACCCTGCCGGTGACGGCCAACTACCAGCAGGCCGGCATCATGGTGTACGGCGACGACGACAACTACGCCAAGCTGGACCTGCTGTACAACGGCAGCCGGCGGGTGGAGTTCATCCGGGAGACGGCCGGCACGCCGCGCAACGAGGCCGCGGACAGCACCGCCGCACCGGCGGGTGACACCGTGCACCTGCGGATCACCAGCGACGGGACGAACCTGACGGCGGCCGTCTCGGCCGACGGGCAGACCTTCACCCCGGCCGGCCGGTCGGCCGCGCTCGACGGCATCACCAACCCGCGGATCGGGCTCTTCGCGCTCAACGGCGGCACCGAGGCGCCGGTGGTGGACGCCAGCTTCGACTGGTTCCAGATCACGCCGGACGCCCCGGCCGGGCCGGTCGTGCCGTCGGACGAGTTCACCGGCGACACGCTCGACAAGTGCCGGTGGAACGCGATCCTGCGCGAGGACCCGAACGGCTACCGGGTCACCGGTGGCGCGCTGCGCATCGACGTGCCCAACGGTGACATCTACGGCGGCGACAACACCGGGCCGAAGAACTTCATCCTCCAGACCGCGCCGTCGGGCGACTGGACCCTGGAGACGAAGGTCGACGGCAGCCTGCTGAACGAGCAGTACCAGCAGGCCGGCCTCATCGTGCAGGCGGACGACGACAACTACCTGAAGTTCGACTACATCGCGGACAACCAGGCCGGCCAGCCGGTGACGCGGCGGATCGAGTTCCGCAGCGAGATCGGCGGGGCGGTCCAGAACCCGCAGCCGGAGGCGGCCAACCTGACCGGTGCGGTGTGGCACCTGCGGCTCGCCCGCAGCGGCAACACCTTCACCGCGTCGTACTCGGCGGACGGGACGACCTGGACCGCGTTGACGACCCTCACCAACAGCGCGGTCGGCGCCACCCCGAAGGTCGGGCTGTTCACCCTCGGCGCCAACCAGACCGCCTCGAAGACCGCCGCGTTCGACTACTTCCGGTTGAGCACGGAGGTCGCCGACGAGACCGCACCGGTCACCACGGCGGCGGTCTCCGGCACCCCGACCGACGGGTGGTACACCGGGCCGGTGACGGTGACCCTCACCGCCGCCGACGAGGCCGGCGGCAGCGGGTTGGCCGGCACGGCGTACCAGCTGGACGGGGCCACCACCTGGACGGACTACACCGCTCCGGTGGCGGTCAGCGGCGACGGCGAGCACGAGCTGCGGTTCCGCTCGACCGACGAGGCGGGCAACGTGGAGTCGACGAAGACCGTCACGGTCAAGATTGACGCCAGCGCGCCGGTCACCTCGGCGACGTTCGCTCCGGCGAACGACGCCGGCTGGCACGACGGGACCATCCCGGTGGTGCTGACCTCGACCGACGCCGGTTCCGGTGTGAAGACGGTGGAGTGGTCGCTGGACGGTGGCGCGTGGACGCCGTACTCGACGCCGGTCGAGGTGACCGGCGACGGGCAGCACGAGCTGCTGTTCCGGTCCACCGACAAGGCGGGCAACGCCGAGACGCTCAAGTCGGCGGTGCTGCGGATCGACGGCACCAAGCCGACGCTGCTGGTCTCCGGGATCGCCGACGGCCAGCTCTACGGAGACAGCCAGGACGTCCGGGTGTCCTGGCAGGCCGTCGACCCCACCTCGGGCATCGCGACCGTGGTCGGTCGGTTGAACGGCCGGGCGTACGCCAGCGGCACCCTGCAGGCCATGTACGAGCTGCCGCTCGGCCTGCACGAGCTGGTCGTCACCGCGACCGACAAGGCGGGCAACGAGACCACCTCGACGGTCCGGTTCTTCGTCACCACCTCGTTCCGGGACATGCAGAACCTGCTGGACCGGTTCAAGGCGACGGGGCGGCTCTCGGCCAAGGCGCACAAGCAGTTGACGGCGAAGCTCGACGCGGCCCGCAAGGCCGAGGCGGCCGGCAACGACACGAAGGCGGTCAAGCAGCTGACCGAGTTCCGGACGCTCGCCGCCGACTCCGCCCTGGTGGGCGAGGGGGAGATCCGGGACGTACTGGTCCGGGACGCCGACGCCATGATTGTCCGGCTCGGCGGCACGGCCAGCAAGGCCGGGGTACGGGCCAACGACGGCGAACCGGTCAAGGGCGCCGGACGGCTCGGTGGCGACGCCATTCGGCTCGCCCCCGGTCGCCAGCTCTGATCCGACCGGGCCCCTCCCCGACGCTCCGGCGTCGGGGAGGGGCCTCCCTCATCGGTAGTGAGGAGATGTCCGTGACGGGTATCCGCAAGGTGCTGGCCGCCGTTCTCGTCGGGCTGGCGCTGACCCTGCTCTCCGCCACCCCGGCGGCCGCCCGGGCCGACAAACTCAAGCTGACGGTGGCCGGCGACGGCGCCGAGGGAGTCACCATCCAGGCCAGCTACGCCGATGGCCGCCGGCTGGAGCAGGTGGTGCGGTTGGTCCTCACCGCCAGTGGACCGGACGGGCGGAAGATCGGGCCGGTGCAGCTGGATCCGCAGCCCGAGGGGCACGGCTTCTACAGCAGCGGTCCGGTGCTCTCCGCCGGCACGTGGAAGGTGACGGTGAACTCCCTCGCTCCGCTGCGCAGCGAGGCCACCGCCACGGTGCAGGCCCGGGCGGCACAGACACCGCCGGCGCCCGCGCCGGTCGCGGTGACCAGGCCGGCGGACGGAGCGGGCGGGGCGGCTGCCAGGTGGTGGCCGTTCGCGGCGGCCGGCCTGGTGCTCGTCGCCGCCGCGATGGGGGTGGCCATGCTGTTCGGCCGCCGCCGCACCACCGACTGACCGACCAACGCGCAGGCCGACCAACCGGCGCTCCGAGTGACCGACCGGCCCGCCGGCCGACCAAACCGGCGCTCAGAGTGACCGACCGCCGGCCGACCAAACCGGCGGTCCGACCAACGCGCCGGCCCCAACCGGCGCTCCGACTGACCGACCAACGCGCCGGCCGACCAACCGGCGCTCCGAGTGACCGACCGGCGCTCCGGCGCCCGTCGGACGACCGGGCCGGGCCGCTCGTCGCGGTCCGGCCCGGTGCTGTCTGATCGGCGCGTGATCGACTCGACATCCCTGAAATCGGGGCCTTACGGACCGCGGGACACCCCGATTTCAAGGAACGCGAGTGGATCAAGCGCGCGGCGCGCACCCACGCGGCGCGCACCCACGCGGCGCGCACCCACGCGGCGCGCACCCACGCGGCGCACACCCACGCGGCGCACACCCACGCGGCGCACACCCACGCGGCGCACACCCACGCGGCGCACACCCACGCGGCGCACACCCACGCGGCGCACACCCGCGCGGCGCGCACCCACGCGGCGCGCACCCCGCGCAGCGCGCCCGGCGGGGATCAGAGGACGGCGCGCAGCGCGGCCAGGTCCTCGTCGGTGGGCTCCCACGTGCCGGCGGCGGCGTTGGCGTGCACCTGCTCGGGCGTGGTGGCGCCGGCGATCACCGAGGTCACCGCGGGCTGGGCGGCCAGCCCGCCGATCGCCACCTGGAGCATGGTCAGCCCTCGCTCGGCCGCGTACGCCTCGATCGCCTCGATGGTGTCCCAGTCGGCCGCGGCGAGTCGCTCCGCGTACCGGCCACCGCCGGAGAGCCGGCTGCCGGCCGGCGGCGGACCGGAACGCTTGTACTTGCCGGTGAGCAGGCCGTTGGCGAGCGGGAAGAACGGCAGCATGCCCAGGCCGAACCGTTCGCAGGCCGGGATCACCTCGGTCTCCACGGACCGCTCCACCAGGCTGTAGTGGTTCTGCGCGCTGATGAAGCGGGCCCGGCCGTTGGACGAGGCGACCCAGTCCGCGTCGGCGATCTGCCAGCCGGTGAAGTTCGAGTTGCCCAGGTAGCGCACCTTGCCGTCGCGGACCAGGTCGTCCAGGGCGGCGAGCGTCTCGTCAATCGGCGTGCCCGGGTCGGGCTCGTGCATCTGGTACAGGTCGATGTGGTCGGTGCCGAGCCGGCGCAGCGACGCCTCGACCGCGCGGGCGATGTAGCGCCGCGCCCCCCGGGCACCGAAGTCCGGCCCGTTGAGGCCGTTCATGTCCATGCCGAACTTGGTGGCCACCACCACGTCGTCCCGGCGTCCCTTGAGCGCCTGCCCGAGCAGCTCCTCGGAGCTGCCCTGCGGTTCGCCGTAGATGTCGGCGGTGTCGAACAGGGTGATCCCGGCGTCCAGGGCGGCGTCCACCACCGCGCGGGTGCCGTCGAGGTCGAGCTTGCGGCCAAAGTTGTTGCAGCCGATGCCGACCACGGACACCACGAGCCCGGAGTCGCCCAGCCGGCGATAGGTCATCTCAGTCACGAGATCCACCCTATGCCGGCCGGACGTATCGACACCCCGGGGACCGATCAGCCCACGTCCCAGACCGGCTCCGGGGTCTCCACCACCTCGCTGTCCCCGCGGAACAGCACGAACCGGTCGAAGGAGCGGGTGAACCAGCGGTCGTGGGTGACCGCGATCACGGTCCCCTCGAACGCGTTCAGGCCCGCCTCCAACGCCTCGGCGCTGGCCAGGTCGAGGTTGTCGGTGGGCTCGTCGAGCAGCAGCAGGGTCGCCCCGGACAGCTCCAGCAGCAGCACCAGGAACCGGGCCTGCTGCCCGCCGGAGAGGGTGCCGAAGCGCTGGTCGCCCTGCCCGGCCAGCTCGTAGCGGCTGAGCACTCCCATCGCCGCGTGCCGGTCCATTCCGGTCCGGTGCTCGTCGCCCCGCCAGAGGATCTCGACGAGCGTCTTCGACATCAGCTCGGGCCGGTCGTGGGTCTGGGAGAAGTGCCCCGGCCGCACCCGGGCGCCGAGCCGGGCCGTGCCGTCGTGCGCCACCGGGGCGAGCGCGGCCGCGCCGTCGACCGGCCCGTTGGCCGGGTCGGGGTCGCTGCCGCCTCGGGCCAGCAGCCGCAGGAAGTGCGACTTGCCGGTGCCGTTGGCCCCGAGCACCGCCACGCGGTCGCCGTACCAGATCTCCAGGTCGAAGGGGTAGGTCAGGCCGTCCAACTCCAGCTGCTCGCAGACCACCGCGCGCTTGCCGGTCCGCCCGCCGGTCAGCCGCATCCGGATGTCCTGGTCCTTCGGGGGTACGGGCGGCGGCCCGGCCTCCTCGAACTTGCGCAGCCGGGTCTGCGCGGCCTGGTACCGCGAGGCGAGCCCGTCGTTGTACGCCGCCTTCTGCTTGTACATCAGCATCAGCTCGCGCAGCTTCTGGTGCTCCTCGTCCCAGCGCCGACGCAGCTCGTCGAGGCGGGCGTGCCGGGCCACCCGCGCCTCGTGCCAGCTGGCGAAGCCGCCCGGGTGCACCCAGGCGCTGCCGCCTTCCACGGCGACCACCCGGTCGGCGGTCTGTGCCAGCAGCTCACGGTCGTGCGAGACGTAGAGCACGGACTTCGTCGACTCGCGCAGCCGCGCCTCCAGCCAGCGCTTGCCGGGCACGTCGAGGAAGTTGTCCGGCTCGTCGAGCAGCAGCACCTCGTCCGGGCCGCGCAGCAGCAGCTCCAGCGCGAAGCGCTTCTGCTGCCCGCCGGAGAGGGTGCGCACCGGTCGCTCCCGGACGGCGTCCCAGGGCTGGTCGAGCACGATGGTGGCGACGGTGTCGAAGAGCACCTCGGCGTCGTACCCGCCGGCCTCGCCCCAGGCGCCCAGCGCGTCGGCGTACGCCAGCTGGGCCTTGCCGGCCGCGGTGCTGTACTTGCCGCGGACCTCGGCCGCCCGCATGGCCGCCTCGGTCTCGCCGAGCCGCCTGCCGGCCTCGCGCAACGGCGGCGGGGCCAGCGACAGCGCCAGGTCGGCGAGTGTCGACTCGTCGCCGATCATGCCGATGAACTGGCGCATCACGCCCAGCCCACCGGCTCGCGCGACGGCGCCGGTACGCACCGGCAGGTCACCGGCGACCATCCGCAGCAGTGTCGTCTTACCCGCGCCGTTCGGCCCGACCAGGGCGATCTTGCCGCCCTCCCCGACCCGGAACGACACGTCGGCGAAGAGTTCCCGACCGTCGGGCAGGATGTGCCCGACCGCTGCCACGTCCACGTATCCCACGCCGGGATCCTGCCCCAGCAGGGGCCGGCCGGTACATCCAATTACCGGGTGACCCGCAGCACCCGGAAGCCCTTCTGGCTGGCGTGCCGCTCGACCTGCCAGCTCTGGTCGGTGAGCCAGCGGTGCAGCGAGTCGCCACCGAGGTGCCGGGCGACCACCAGCCAGCCGACGCCGTCCGGGGCGAGGCGGGGCAGCCAGCGCAGCAGCAGGTCGTGCAACCCGTCCTTGCCGATCCGGATCGGCGGGTTGGACCAGAGCTGGGCGAAACGAAGCTCTGCCGGCACGTCGTCCGGTGCGCGGACCCGGACCCGGTCGCCGGCGCCGACCCGGGCCGCGTTGGCCGCGGTCAGGTCGCGGGCGCGGGCGTTGACGTCGACCGCCCAGACGGTGCTCGCCGGGGCCAGGTCGGCCAGCACGCAGGTGATCGGGCCGAACCCGCAGCCGAGGTCGAGCAGGTCGCCGGTGGTGGCCACGGTGGGCAGCTCGGCCTTGCGCAGGAGCACTGCGGTGCCCGGGTCGAGACGGCTGGCGGAGAAGACGCCACCGGCCGAGGCGAGGCGGTAGTCGCGGTCGGCGACGGAGAACTCGACCTCGCGCGGCGGGGCGTCGCTGGCGGGCTGAGCGGTGAAGTAGTGGTCGCCGGTCACGCCGGCAATTCTCGCATCGGTCGAGGCACGCTCCGACACGGCCCACACCTACATTTCCCGTTATTACCCCCTAAAGGGACAATGCCTCCTACTCTGGGCGACATGGTGTATCGGTACGAGTCCGATGAGGACGCTTTCGCGGAGTACCCGGATGACGGGTCCGACCTGTCCGTGCCCGGCGGTCCGCCTCCGCCGGCCGGGCCCTCGCCGTCGCGCTTCCCGACCCCGTCGCTGCGCCGGACGAACCAGATCGCGCTGCCGTCGTCCCCTCCGCCGCCGGCCCGTGCCGAGATTCCGCCCGCCGCGCCGCCCGCCGCGCCACGCGACCAGGTCTACAGCTCGGCAGAGCCGATCGAGCCGTCCTCCCGCCGGGGCGGCGGCCGACTCTGGCAGGTGCTGATCGGCGGCGCGGCCGTGCTGGTCCTCCTCGCACTCTGCGGCCTGGGCGCCGCCGCGCTGCTGGTGGAGCGCGACCCACAGCCGCAGGCCACCCCGACGTACCAGCCGAACGCCGCCGCGTCCGCCCCCACGGAGGAACGGCAGGACCTCGACTCCCGGGACACCGACCAGGCACCGCTCACCGCCAAGGAACTCTTCCCCGCCAAGGAGCTGAAGGTCACCGACGGCCAGCCGGGCTACCAGGTGATCACGAAACACTCGAGCGGCAGTTGCGCCGTCGCCGCCACCGGCGAGGTCGCCGACCTACTGGTCCGGCTCGGCTGCAACCAGGTGGTCCGGGCCACGCTGCGGGCACCCGGCGGCGACCATCTGGTCACCACCGGGTTGTTCAACCTCACCGACAAGGTGAGCGCGGAACGGGCCCGGGACCGGATCCGGCAACTGCTCGACGAGCGGCAGGGCCGGTTCCGGGGGCTGGTCGGCAAGGAAGGCGACGGCACCGAGGTGGTGGCCACCGCCCCGGCCCGGGTCGGTTGGCAGGTCCGCGGCCACTACCTGGCGTACGCGCTGGTGGTCCGCACGGACGGCGTCGCCGTCAAGTCCGGCGACACCACGATCCGGGAGATCCTGTTCGACATGATCGAGCTGCACCTCAGCCGGGGTGTGCTGCAACGGCGGGCCGACGGCGGCACCGCCGCGCAACCGACGGTGGCGCCGAGCGGGAGCAGCGGCAGCCAGAGCGGCAGCACCGGCGACGACGAGCTACCGGGCGACTGACCGCACCCCCGCCGTCCGCGGTCACGGCGACGGGACGTCCCGCTCGGCGCGGTCAGCCCTCGACGGGGACCCGCAGCCGGCGGGTGAGGTCGGCGCGGCGGGCGTACTCGGCCGGATCGGCCGGGTAGCCGACCTCGACCAGGGTCAGCCCGTGCGCCGGGGCCACGGTCACCTCGCTGGACCGCTCCCGACGGGTCAGCAGGGTGCCCGGCCACTCCACCGGGCGGCGGCCGTCCCCGGCCACCAGCATCGCGCCCACCAGGCTGCGCACCATCGCCTGGCAGAACGCGTCCGCCTGCACGGTGGCGACCAGGATCCCGTCCGGGTCGCGGCGCCAGTCCAGCCGGGTCACCTCGCGCAGCGTCGTCGCGTTCTCCTTGCGCCGGCAGTACGCGGCGAAGTCGTGCTCCCCCACCAGGCCGGCCGCCGCGGCGTTCAGCGCCGCCAGGTCCAGGGGCCTCGGCCAGGCCAGCACCTCGTGCCGGCGCAGCGGCTCCGCGCCGTACCGGGCGTCGGTGACCCGGTACTCGTAGCGGCGGAAGGTGGCCGAGAACCGGGCGTCGAAGTCGGCCGGCACCTCGGTCATCTCCCGCACCCGGACGTCGGTGGGGAGCAGCCGCGCCAGCCGTCGCAGTAGTCGACCCTCGTGCTGCCGCCACACCTCGGCGGGCAGGTCGAGGTGGCAGACCTGCCCGGTGGCGTGGACCCCCGCGTCAGTCCGCCCGGCCACGGTCAACCCGGTGGCCGTGCCGGCGCCGAGGACCAGGTCCAGGGTCTCGACGAGCACCCCGGCGACGGTGCGCCGGGTCGGTTGGGCGGCCCAGCCGGAGAAGCCGGTGCCGTCGTACGAGACATCCAGCCGCAGCCGGATCCGCTCGTCCACCTCGTACCTCCTGTTACGGGTCGGGCCCGGCACCCCGATGGGGTGCCGGGCCCGAACGATGCCCGAGATCAGGCCTTGTTCTCCTCGGTGGCGAGGTCGCTGTCCTCGCGCGACTCGGCGGTGTCGCCGGACGCCGAGACCGGCGGCTCCGCATCCTGGTCGGAGTTCTCCGACCGCGGGGCCTCCTCCGCCGGGGCGAGCGCCTCGACCTTGTCCTGCTGCGCGGCCTTGCGGGCGGCGGTCTTCTTGTTCGCCTTCGGCTCGGCGACCTGAAGCTCCTCCACCAGCTCGATGACCACCATCGGCGCGTTGTCACCCTTGCGCGGACCGGTCTTCACGATCCGGGTGTAACCGCCGGGGCGGTTGGCGTACCGGGGCGCGATCTGGTCGAACAGGGCGTAGACAACGTCCTTGTCCTTGACCACGCCCAGCACCCGCCGCCGTGCGGCCAGGTCACCGCGCTTGGCCTTGGTGATGAGCTGCTCGGCCAGCGGACGTAGCCGCCGGGCCTTCGTCTCGGTGGTCTTGATCTTGCCGTGCTGGAACAGCGCGGTGGCCAGGTTGGCCAGCATCAGCCGCTCGTGCGCGGGGCTGCCGCCGAGGCGGGGGCCCTTGGTGGGCGTGGGCATGCTTGGTGCTCCTCAGTTGTGGCGGCAGCGCGGACTAGAGCTGCTCGGTCTCGCGGTAGTCGTCGGTGTCGTAGTCGGCCTCGCCGAAGGTGTCCACGACGTGCGCCGGGTCGAAGTTCGGGGCCGAGTCCTTCAGCCCGAGACCCATCCCGGCGAGCTTCATCTTGACCTCGTCGATCGACTTCTGACCGAAGTTGCGGATGTCGAGGAGGTCGGCCTCGGTACGCCCGATGAGCTCACCAACGGTGTTGATGCCCTCGCGCTTGAGGCAGTTGTAGGAGCGAACGGTGAGGTCCAGCTCCTCGATCGGCAGGGCGAGGTCCGCCGCCAGCTGGGCGTCCTGCGGGGACGGCCCGATGTCGATACCCTCGGCGGTCTCGTCCAGCTCCCGGGCCAGACCGAACAGCTCCACCAGCGTCGAACCGGCGGAGGCCAGCGCGGTACGCGGGCCCATCGACGGCTTGGTCTCGACGTCGATGATCAGCCGGTCGAAGTCGGTCCGCTGCTCGACGCGGGTCGCCTCGACGCGGTAGGTCACCTTCAGCACCGGCGAGTAGATCGAGTCGACCGGGATACGGCCGATCTCGGCGCCGGACTGCTTGTTCTGCGCCGCCGTCACGTAACCCCGGCCCCGCTCGACGGTCAGCTCCATGTCGAGCCGACCCTTGCCGTTGAGGGTGGCGAGCTTCAGATCCGGGTTGTGCACCGAGACGCCGGCCGGGGGCTGGATGTCACCCGCGGTCACGTCGCCCGGGCCCTGCTTGCGCAGGTACATGCTGACCGGCTCGTCGTGCTCGGAGCTGACCGTGAGCTCCTTGATGTTCATGACGAGCTCGACCACGTCCTCCTTGACACCGGGGATCGTGGTGAACTCGTGCAGCACGCCGTCGATCTTGATCGACGTCACCGCCGCGCCCGGGATCGACGACAGCAGCGTGCGCCGCAGCGAGTTGCCCAGGGTGTAGCCGAAGCCCGGCTCGAGCGGCTCGATGGCGAACCGGGAGCGGGTCTCGCTGATCGACTCCTCAGAGAGGGACGGTCGCTGGCTGATGAGCATGTCTTCTCTTCTCTTCCGGGGCGCCCGCTATTTGACGCCCACGACACAAACTGTTCCGGTGGCCCGCCCTGGAGGGCGGGCCACCGCAACGAGCTCTGACTACTTGGAGTAGAGCTCGACGATCAGCTGCTCCTGGACCTGCGTGTCGATGACCTGCCGGGCCGGGAGCGAGTGCACCAGGATCTTCATCTGGCTGGGGATGGCCTCGAGCCAGGCCGGGACCGCGCGCGAGCCCGCCTGAGCCTGCGCCACGACGAACGGGGTGAGCTCCTTGCTCTTGCCCCGGACCTCGATGATGTCGTGCTCCTTGACGCGGTACGACGGGATGTCGACCTTCTTGCCGTTCACCGTGAAGTGACCGTGCTTCACCAGCTGGCGGGCCATGTCCCGCGAGTGGGCGTAGCCGGCCCGGTAAACGACGTTGTCAAGCCGCGACTCGAGGATCTGCAGGAGGACCTCACCGGTCTTGGCCTGCTTGCCAACGGCTTCCTCGTAGTAACCGCGGAACTGCTTCTCCAGCACGCCGTAGACGCGGCGGGCCTTCTGCTTCTCACGGAGCTGGAGCAGGTACTCCGTCTCCTTGGTGCGGCCGCGGCCGTGCTGCCCGGGCGGGAACGGCCGGGACTCGAACGGGCACTTCGGACCATCGCACTTGCTGCCCTTGAGGAACAGCTTCATCTTCTCCCGCCGGCAACGGCGGCAGTCAGCACCGGTGTAACGAGCCATCTCTCTCTACCTCTCAGACCCGGCGACGCTTCGGCGGACGGCATCCGTTGTGCGGCTGCGGGGTGACGTCGGAGATCTGCCCGACCTCGAGGCCCACGGCCTGCAGCGAACGGATGGCGGTCTCCCGGCCGGAGCCGGGGCCCTTGACAAACACGTCGACCTTGCGCATGCCGTGCTCCATGGCCCGACGCGCGGCGGCCTCGGCGGCCAGCTGCGCGGCGAACGGAGTCGACTTGCGGGAGCCCTTGAAGCCCACCTGGCCAGCGGAGGCCCAGGAGATGACCGCACCGGTCGGGTCCGTGATGGACACGATGGTGTTGTTGAACGTGCTCTTGATGTGCGCCTGCCCGTGGGCGACGTTCTTGCGTTCCTTGCGCCGGACCTTCTTTACAGCGGCTCCGGCACGAGCCTTCGGTGGCATAAGTCTGTGCGCTCCTGAATGGGTTCTGGCTTGTCGCCCCGTTGATTACGTAGACACCGGTTCCGGTTGGAGCCCGGCCTACATCGGCGGAGAGCGACCAGAATTCCGGTTTAAGAATTACTTCTTGCCGGGCTTCTTCTTGCCGGCGACGGTCCGCTTCGGGCCCTTCCGGGTCCGGGCGTTGGTCTTGGTCCGCTGGCCACGCACGGGCAGGCCCCGGCGGTGCCGGATGCCGGCGTAGCAGCCGATCTCAACCTTGCGGCGGATGTCAGCGGCGACCTCGCGGCGCAGGTCGCCTTCAACCTTGTAGTTGCCCTCGATGTGGTCGCGGAGCTGCACGAGCTCCTCGTCCGTGAGGTCCCGAGCGCGCTTGTCCGGCGAGATGCCGGTGGCGGCGAGTGTCTCCAGGGCGCGGGTACGACCGACCCCGAAGATGTAGGTGAGCGCGATCTCCATCCGCTTCTCGCGGGGGAGGTCCACGCCGACTAGACGTGCCATGTGCGGGCGTACTCCTCGTGATGTGTGGCGGAGGTGTGGACCCGTCCCACCCCGCTACCGGCCGTCCCGTCTTTCCGACGCTGTCAGCGCCGGCGACCGGGATCGGTCGCTGCCCAAGCGGGCCCCGGCCTCCGACCGGGGGTCAGCCACGCAGGAGTACGTCTCGCGTACCGCTCGTGGCTGGGACGAGCATGTGTGTTGTGTGTCGCTGGGGATCTGCCCGGGCCAACACCATCCGGCCGCGTTCGGCCGGATGGGCTGAATCAGCCCTGGCGCTGCTTGTGGCGCGGGTCGGTGCAGATGACCATGACCCGGCCGTGCCGGCGGATCACCCGGCACTTGTTGCAGATCCTCTTGACGCTCGGCTTGACCTTCACGGTTGCCTTACTTCCCATCTGGCCCGGGGACGCGCGAAGCGCGAGACCGGACGTCGAAGACGGACACGGGACTTCCCGGCCGTCGTCAGGACTACTTGTAGCGGTAGACGATGCGCCCGCGGGTCAGGTCGTACGGCGAGAGTTCGACGACGACCCGGTCCTCCGGCAGGATGCGGATGTAGTGCTGCCGCATCTTGCCGCTGATGTGAGCCAGCACCTTGTGGCCGTTCGCGAGCTCCACCCGGAACATGGCGTTCGGCAGGGGCTCGATGACCCGACCCTCGATCTCAATGGCTCCGTCTTTTTTCGGCATGTCCTCCGCTGTCCTGACGTCGATTGCTCCGGGCGGCCCACAACGCCTTACACGGGTAACTGACCAAGATCAGAAAGCCCGCGCCAGCCGCGGCTCCAGCTCCCACCGAAGCGCAGGGTGGGCATGCCGGAGTGGACGCTGTGCGCCGATCAGAAAGTGTACGCCGGCCTGCGCGTGGTCGCCAAACCGGCCACCCACCGCACGCTGTGTCGGGTGCCGCTCCCCCGGGCCGGGCTCCCGATGATCTCCGTCGACGCCGGCTCGCCCGCCCGCGGGTCAGCCCGCCGGGCGCGGCTCGTCCCGTTCGTCTGGTTCACCGGCGCGCAACTCCCGCCGCCGTTCCCGCTTCGCCCGCTTGCGCTCCCGCCGGCGTTGCCGCTCGATCGCCTGGCGCCGGGGCTCTCCCCCGGCCAGCCCGGTGACCGTGCGGACCACCAGCACCGCGCCCCACGGACCGGCCACCCAGGCCGGCCAGAAGTAGAGCAGGTCCCGGCTGAGCAGCGAGGTCACCGCCCAGATGGTCACCACGATGGCGATCACCTGCAGGTACGGCAGCCACACCTCGGCCAGCCAGCGCGCCGTGACCCCACCGGCCGCCGCGACGGGACGGCCGGCCACAGCGCCGTCCAGCGGCCCGGCGGCCGGCGCGGTGACCGGCGCCAGCGTCGAGTGCTCCGGGGGCGCTACCGGTGGCAGATCGGTCAGCAGGGCGTCCAGCTCGGCGTAGGTGCGCGCGGCGTAGGCCCGCTGCAACCGCTCGTCGTACTCGTGCAGGTCCAGTCGGCCCTCGCCGAGGGCCACCCGCAGCCGATCGGCAACCGCCTCACGGTCCGAGTCCGCGGCTCGCATCCCGTCGCGCCCGTTCATGCCGGCAAGCATGCCACCGTCACGCCAGTGGCGTCGGACCGATCGCCCCTTGATCCACCCGGGTCGGCCCGCTGTGGTCGCGGCCCGCCGGCGCTCCCCCGTCCGAGCCGGGACATCGCCCGCCGCGGTCGACCGGTCCTCCCGCGCGCTCCCATCCGGGTGGCTGGAATCACATCCGGGATGGGTCGACCGGTGCCGCCGCGCCCCCGGCGGGACCGCCCGAGACCAGGCCGCCGGGCCCGCCGCGCTCCCGGCCGGTCCGCCGGAACCGGGCCGCCGGGCCCGCCGCGCTCCCGGCCGGACCGCCAGGACCAGGCCGCCGGGTTATGCGCTCGGGGCGGTCAGGACGCGGTCGAGGCGGCCGGCTGCCGCGCGGTGACCAGATCGCCGAGTCGGGCCCGGCCGCCGTCGAACGCGGTGAGCACCCAGACGCCGTCCGGCAACAGCGCCATCGAATGCTCGACGTGCGCCGCCACCGACCCGTCCCGGGTGACGACCGTCCAGCCGTCGGCCAGCTCGACCGTACGCGGCGACGCCATCGTGATCATCGGCTCGATGGCCAGCGCCATGCCGGGGACCAGCCGGGGGCCCTTGCCGGGCCGGCCGTGGTTGAGCACGTGCGGGTCCTGGTGCATCTCCGTGCCGATGCCGTGCCCGCCGTAGCCGTCGACGATGCCGTACCGGCCGCCCTTGCGGACCGCGCTCTCCACGGCGTGCGAGATGTCGGTGAGCCGGCCCTTGCCGCTGGCCGAGCCACGCGCGGCGGCGGCGATGCCGGCCCACATCGCGTCCTCGGCGACCTCGGCCATCTTGAGCAGCGCCGGGTCGACGTCACCCACCCCGACGGTGATCGCGGAGTCGCCATGCCACCCGTTCAGCACCGCACCGCAGTCGATGGAGATCAGATCGCCGTCCCGCAGCACCTGCTTTGGCGAGGGGATGGCGTGCACGATCTGCTCGTTCACCGAGGAGCAGATCGACGCGGGAAAGCCGTGGTAACCCTTGAACGACGGGACGCCACCCGCCTCGCGGATGGTCGACTCGGCGATGGCATCCAGGTCGGCGGTGCTCACACCGGGCGCCACCGCTTCGCGCATCCGGCGCAGCGCTTCGGCCACCACCAGCCCGGCGGCCCGCATCTTCTCGATCTGGTCAGGGGTCTTCAGCTGGATGTCCAGCTGGGGACGACGCATGGAGCGATTACCTTTCGTTGCCGATCAGCGGGGCACGTCGGACGTACCCCGCTGACCGCACTCTATCCGCCGTGGCCCGGCCGGACCTCAGCCGCCGTACGACCGCAGCGCGTCTATGGCCCGGGTGGTGACGTCCTCCACCGGGCCGGTCGCGTCGATCCCGACCAGCTTGCCCTGGGCGCCGTAGTAGTCGACCAGTGGAGCGGTCTTCTCGCTGTATTCGCGCAGCCGCGTGGCGATGGTCTCCGGCTTGTCGTCGTCGCGCTGGAACAGCTCGGCGCCACACCGGTCACAGATGCCGGGCCGGGTGGTGGCGTCGAACTCGACGTGCCAGATCTTGCCGCAGCCGCGGCAGGTGCGCCGGCCGGAGAGCCGCCGGATCACCTCGTCGTCGTCGACCACCAGCTCCAGGACCAGATCCAGAGCGGTGCCCAGGTCGGCAAGGAGCTTGTCCAGTGCGGCGGCCTGCGGAGTGGTCCGCGGGAAGCCGTCGAGCAGGAACCCCTCGCTGGCGTCGGGCTCCGCCAGCCGGTCCCGGACCATGTTGATGGTGACCTCGTCCGGGACCAGCTCGCCGGCGTCCATGTACCGCTTCGCCTCGACACCCAACGGCGTGCCCTGGGTGACGTTCGACCGGAAGATGTCCCCGGTCGAAATCTTGGGCACCGACAGGTGCGCGGCGACGAACTCGGCCTGCGTGCCCTTGCCCGCGCCCGGCGGGCCAACCAGAACGAGTCTCATCTACCGCAGGAACCCTTCGTAGTTCCGCTGCATGAGTTGGCTCTCGATCTGCTTCACGGTCTCCAGACCGACGCCGACCATGATGAGCACAGCGGTGCCGCCGAACGGGAAGTTCTGGTACTGCTGGTTGTCCAGCCAGATGAAGAAGAAGTTCGGCAGGATCGAGATCACGCCGAGGTAGAGCGCGCCCGGCAGGGTGATCCGGCTGAGGATGAAGTCCAGGTAGTCGGCCGTCGGCTTGCCCGGGCGGATACCCGGCACGAACCCGCCGTACTTCTTCATGTTGTCCGCGACCTCGGTCGGGTTGAACGTGATCGAGACGTAGAAGTACGTGAAGAAGATGATCAGCAGGAAGTAGACCGCGATGTAGATCGGGCTGCTCGGGTTGACCAGGTTGTTCTGGATCCAGGCCTGGGTCTTGCCCGGGTCGGTCTGGTCGAAGAACTGCAGCGCCAGCTGCGGCAGGTAGAGCAGCGACGAGCCGAAGATGACCGGGATCACACCGGCCTGGTTGACCTTGAGCGGGATGTAGGTCGACGTGCCGCCGTACATCCGCCGGCCGATCATCCGCTTGGCGTACTGCACCGGGATGCGGCGCTGCGCCTGCTCGATGAAGGTGACCGCGGTGATGACCACCAGGACCAGCGCGATGACCAGGGCGAACATGTCCCAGCCCTTGCTGGTCTTGATCTGCCAGCCCTCGCTGGGCAGCCGCGCAGCGATCGAGGTGAAGATCAGGACGGACATGCCGTTGCCGACGCCCCGGTCGGTGATCAGCTCACCGAGCCACATGACCATGCCGGTGCCGGCGGTCATGGTCATCACCAGGATGGTCAGGGTCAGCCAGTCCGGGATGCCGGTGCCGGTGGGGATGATCGGGAACTGGTCGCAGCGGTTCTGGAAGAGCTGGCCCGAGCGGGCCAGCGCCACGAACGCCGAAGCCTGGAGCACACCGAGACCGAGGGTCAGATAGCGGGTGTACTGGGTGATCTTCGCCTGGCCGGCCTGGCCCTCCTTGCGGAGCTGCTCCAGCCGCGGGATCACGACGGTCAGCAGCTGCAGGATGATCGACGCGGTGATGTAGGGCATGATGCCCAGCGCGAAGACCGAGAGCTGTAGCAGCGCTCCGCCGGAGAAGAGGTTGAGAAGGTTCACCACCCCGGTGGTGTCACCCTGGATGGTGTCGAGGCACTTCTGCACGTTGCCGTACGAGACGCCCGGGCTGGGGAGCGTGGCACCCAGCCGGTAGACCGCGATGATGCCTACTGTGAACAGCAGCTTCTTGCGCAGGTCAGGCGTACGAAACGCACTGAGAAAGGCGGACAGCAACTTCTTCCTCCTGCGCGAGGCGGGCCGCCGGTGATCCCTGGCGGGTCGGGGTGGATCCCGGGCGAGCGCCCGGAATCCATGGCTGGGATGGGACTCTAACAGCCCCATCCCGGTCCGGGCAGATGCGCCCGGCTACATAAACCGATTCCGATATTACCGGGCGCATACGCCCCAGGCAGACCATGGCGCCCGCCAGTTGGTCACAACTGGACGGGCGCCATGGGTCGTACGCCTTACAGCTCGGTGACGGAGCCACCGGCGGCGGCGATCTTCTCCTTGGCCGACGCACTGAACGCGTGCGCCGACACCTGGAGCGCCACCCCGCCGAGATCCCCGGTGCCGAGGACCTTGACCGGGTGACCCTTGCGGACCGCGCCGGACTCGACCAGCTCCAGCGGGCCGACCTGGCCGCCGTTCGGGAACAGCTCGGCGAGTCGGTCCAGGTTGACCACCTGGAAGACCACCTTGAACTTGTTCTTGAAGCCCTTCATCTTCGGCAGGCGCATGTGGATGGGCATCTGCCCACCCTCGAACGCCGCCGAGATGTTCTTGCGGGCCTTGGAACCCTTGGTACCGCGACCAGCGGTCTTGCCCTTGGAACCCTCACCGCGACCCACACGGGTCTTCGCGGTCTTGGAACCGGGCGCCGGGCGCAGGTGGTGCACCTTGATCGTCATTACTCGACCTCCTCGACCTTCACGAGGTGGTTCACAGTGAAGATCATGCCGCGGATCTCGGGCCGGTCCTCCTTGACCACCACGTCGTTGATCCGCTTGAGACCGAGCGAACGCAGCGAATCACGCTGGTTCTGCTTGGTCCCGATGCCGGATCGGACCTGGGTGACCTTCAGACGTGCCATCAGTGCGCCACCCCCGCACGCGACGCCAGCATGGCGGCCGGCGCGACGTCCTCCACCGGCAGACCACGACGCGCCGCGACCTGCTCGGGGGACTCAAGCCCCTTCAGGGCCGCCACGGTGGCGTGCACGATGTTGATCGGGTTCGACGAGCCGAGGCTCTTGGAGAGCACGTCGTGGATACCGGCGCACTCCAGCACGGCGCGCACCGGACCACCGGCGATGACACCCGTACCGGCGGAGGCCGGCTTGAGCAGCACCACACCAGCGGCGTCCTCACCCGTCACCGGGTGCGGGATCGACTGGCCGATCCGCGGGACCTTGAAGAAGTGCTTCTTGGCCTCCTCGACACCCTTGGCGATCGCCGCGGGCACCTCCTTGGCCTTTCCGTAGCCCACGCCGACCGTGCCGTCGCCGTCACCAACGATCACCAGGGCGGTGAAGCTGAAGCGACGACCACCCTTCACGACCTTGGCGACGCGGTTGATCGCGACGACCCGCTCGAGGTGCGGGGTCTTCTCGACGGGCGCGTTTCCGCGGCCGCCCTCACGGCGGTTGTCGCGGCGACCACCCTCGTTGCCACCGGACCCGCCGCCACGGCGCTGTTGACCTGGCATCAGCAGCCTTCCTTATCTCTCGTGACGGGGTTGTTAGAACTCGAGCCCGGCTTCGCGGGCGGCGTCGGCAAGCGCGGCGACTCGCCCCGCGTACCGGTTACCGCCGCGGTCGAAGACGACCTTGGAGACGCCGGCGGCCTTGGCCCGCTCGGCGAGCAGCGCGCCCACCTTGCCGGCGAGGGCGCTCTTGTCGCCCTCCGCACCGCGCAGCGAGGCGTCCAGGGTCGACGCCGACGCCAGGGTGTGACCCTTGGTGTCGTCGACGATCTGGGCGACCATGTGCCGCAGCGAACGGGTGACGACCAGGCGCGGACGCTCGGCCGTACCGCTGACGTTCTTGCGGACGCGGAAGTGCCGACGCGCACGCCCAACGGCGCGCTTGGCGGCGACGCCGCGGCGGCGCTTGAGCAGCGTGGCGCTCACTTCTTACCTGCCTTTCCGGCCTTGCGGCGGATGACCTCGCCCTGGTACTTGACACCCTTGCCCTTGTAGGGCTCCGGCGGGCGGATCTTCCGAATGTTGGCGGCAACCTCACCGACCTGCTGCTTGTCGATGCCAGCCACGTGGAAGAGGGTCGGCCGCTCCACCGTGAAGGTGATGCCCGCCGGCGCGGGAACCAGCACCGGGTGCGAGAACCCGAGCGCGAACTCGAGGTCCGTGCCCTTGGCGGTGACCCGGTAACCGGTGCCGGCGATCTCCAGGCTCTTGCGGTAGCCCTCGGTCACGCCAACGATCATGTTGGCTACCAGCGTACGGCTCAGGCCGTGCAGTTCCTTGGCCTTGCGCTCGTCGTTCGGGCGGTTGACGCTCAGCTGCCCGTCCTCGGCCCGCTCGATCGTGATCGGCTCGGCGAGGGTGTGCTGGAGCTGGCCCTTCGGGCCCTTGACCTTGACGGTCTGCCCGTCGATCGTGATGTCGACGCCGGCTGGTACCGGGATCGACTTACGTCCAATTCGCGACATTTCTACCTGTCTCCCGTTACCAGACGAAGGCGAGGACTTCCCCGCCAACACTCCGCTTGCGGGCCTGCCGGTCGGTGAGCAGCCCCTGGGACGTCGAAATGATCGCCACGCCCAGCCCACCGAGCACCCGGGGGAGCCCGTCCGACTTGGCGTACACCCGGAGACCGGGCTTGGACACGCGCTTGATGCCGGCCAGGCTCCGCTCGCGGTTCTGGCCGTACTTCAGCTCGACGACCAGTCGCTTGCCGACGGCACCCTCCTCGGGCTCCTCGACCGACCAGGTGGCGATGTAACCCTCGGCCTTCAGGACCTCGGCGATGTTCGCCTTGATCTTGGAGTAGGGCATCTTCACCTGATCGTGGTACGCCTGGTTGGCGTTACGCAGACGCGTGAGCATGTCTGCGATCGGGTCGGTCATCGTCATGGATTTCGTCAGCCTTTCTCGCCGGGGTTCCCGGGGCATCGGCCCCGGGCCTACGGCGAAGAGCAATACCTAATCGGTGCAGGAGTTCCCGGCCGACAGCCGGGACGCGGTCGCCCTTACCAGGAAGCCTTGGACACACCCGGCAGCTCACCGCGGTGGGCCATCTCCCGGATGCACACCCGGCAGAGCCCGAACTTGCGGTAGACCGCCTTCGGGCGCCCGCACCGCTGGCAGCGGGTGTACGCGCGAACCGAGAACTTCGGCTTCGCGGCCGCCTTGATGATCAGCGCCTTCTTGGCCATCTCAGTTCTCCTTGAACGGGAAGCCCAGGAGCTTGAGCAGCGCCCGGCCCTCGTCGTCGGTCGTGGCGGTCGTGACCACCGTGATGTCCATGCCCCGCTGGCGATCGATCCGGTCCTGGTCGATCTCGTGGAACACCGACTGTTCGGTCAGACCGAACGTGTAGTTGCCGTGCCCGTCGAGCTTGCGCCCGTCGAGACCGCGGAAGTCGCGGATACGCGGCAGCGCGATGGACAGCAGCCGGTCCAGGAACTCCCACATCCGGTCGCCGCGAAGGGTGACCTTCGCGCCGATCGGCATGCCCTCGCGGAGCTTGAACTGCGCGATGGACTTGGTCGCCCGCCGCACCTGCGGCTTCTGGCCGGTGATCGTGGCGAGGTCGCGGACCGCGCCGTCGATCAGCTTGGCGTCGCGAGCAGCCTCGCCGACACCCATGTTGACGACGATCTTGACCAGCCGCGGCACCTGCATGGGGTTGCCGTAGCTGTGCTGCTCACGCAGCTGGGCCACGATCTCGTTGCGGTACCGCTCCTTGAGGCGCGGCATGGTCTTTTCGGTAGCCGTGGTCATCACAGGTCCTTACCGGTGCTACGCGCGATGCGGACCTTCTGGCCGTTGTCGTCGATCCGGTAACCGACGCGCGTCGGCTTGCCGTCGGAGTCCAGGACCTGCACGTTCGAGACGTGGATCGGGGCCTCCTGGGTGACGATGCCGCCGGTCTTGGCGCCACGCTGGGTGGTGCTGATGCGGGTGTGCTTCTTGACCCGGTTCACGCCCTCGACCAGGACCTTGTCCTGCCGCGGGTAGGCCGCGATGACCTTGCCCTTGGCACCCTTGTCCTTGCCGGCGATGACGACGACCGTGTCGCCCTTCTTGACCTTCACGGTCACAACACCTCCGGCGCGAGGGAAATAATCTTCATGAACCGCTTGTCCCGCAGCTCCCGGCCCACCGGGCCGAAGATGCGGGTACCGCGCGGGTCCCCACCGTCCTTGATGATGACGGCGGCGTTCTCGTCGAAGCGGATGTATGAGCCGTCCGGCCGCCGCTTCTCCTTGGCGGTGCGGACGATGACCGCCTTGACGACGTCGCCCTTCTTGACACCGGCACCCGGGATCGCGTCCTTGACGGTGGCCACGATGACGTCGCCGATGCTCGCGTAGCGCCGACCGGAGCCACCGAGAACCCGGATGCACAGGATCTCCCGAGCACCCGTGTTGTCGGCGACGCGCAGTCGCGACTCCTGCTGAATCACGTCTATCTCCTATGTCTGCCGGTTCTCCGGCCGCCGAGGACGGCCGGAGCCTGGCGGAACCAACGCCCGACGCAACGCCGGGCGAGCTCGAGCCTTCGCTACTTGGCCTTTTCCAGGATCTCCACGATCCGCCAACGCTTGGTGGCGCTCAACGGCCGGGTCTCCATGATCAGGACCCGGTCGCCGGTGCCAGCGGCGTTCTGCTCGTCGTGCACCTTCAGCTTGCTCGTACGACGCATGATCTTGCCGTACAGCGCGTGCCGAACCCGGTCCTCGACCTCGACCACGACGGTCTTGTCCATCTTGTCGCTGACCACGAGGCCCTCACGGACCTTGCGGCGAGCCCGCACGGTGGCGGTCGTGTTCTCGTCGGTCATGATGCAGTCACCTCAGTCGGCGCGGCCGAGAGCCCCAGCTCACGCTCACGCATGATCGTGTAGATCCGGGCGATCTCCCGACGGATGACCTGCAGCCGCCGGTTGTTGTCCAGCTGCCCGGTTGCGGCCTGCACGCGGAGGTTGAACAGCTCCGCCTTGGCCTCCCGCAGCTTCGTGACCAGCTCCTCTTCGGAGAGCTCACGCAGCTCGGTCGCCTTAACGCCCGCTGCCATCAGGATTCACCCACTTCGCGCGTAACAATGCGGCACTTCATCGGGAGCTTGTGGATCGCGCGACGCATCGCCTCTCGCGCGATCTGCTCGTTGGGGAAGGACATCTCGAAGAGAATCCGCCCCGGCTTGACGTTGGAGACCCACCACTCGGGCGAGCCCTTACCGGAACCCATCCGCGTTTCGGCCGGCTTCTTGGTGAGGGCCTGGTCCGGGAAGATCGTGATCCAGACCTTGCCACCACGCTTGATGTGCCGGGTCATCGCGATACGCGCCGACTCGATCTGGCGGTTGGTCACGTACGCCGGCTCGAGAGCCTGGATCCCGAACTCGCCGAACACCACCCGGTTACCACCCTTGGACGCGCCACTGCGGTCCGGGTGGTGCGGCTTGCGGAAGCCCTTCGGGGGCTTGCGCGGCATCAGCATCTGTCAGCCCTCCTGCTGCGTTTCTGCCGGAGCAGCCGCGGCGGCGACAGCTGCGCTGTCCACCGGCTCGCCGCTCGGCGTCTCGGCCTGCTGCGCGATGGTGGTCGCAGCAGCACGGCCAGCCTCGGTGCCACCAGCCGTCGTGCCGGACGAACCCGACCGGCCACGGCGCGGACGCTCGGGACGGTCGCCACGCTCACCACGACGCGGACGGGACGGACCGGCCTCGGCCGGAGCCTCCCGGCCCGGGACGGCGTCGCCCTTGTAGATCCAGACCTTCACGCCGATCCGACCGAACGTGGTACGCGCCTCGAAGAAGCCGTACTCGATGTTGGCCCGCAGCGTGTGCAGCGGAACCCGGCCCTCACGGTAGAACTCGGTACGGCTCATCTCGGCGCCGCCGAGACGACCCGAGACCTGCACGCGGATGCCCTTGCAGACCGGGTTCTTCATCGCCGACTGCATGGCCTTGCGCATCGCCCGACGGAAGCTGACCCGGCTGGACAGCTGCTCGGCCACGCCCTGCGCGACGAGCTGTGCGTCCGACTCGGGGTTCTTCACCTCGATGATGTTCAGCTGCACCTGCTTGCCGGTGAGCTTCTCGAGCTCGCCGCGGATCCGGTCGGCCTCCGCACCCTTACGGCCGATGACGATGCCCGGCCGGGCGGTGTGGATGTCGACGCGGACCCGGTCGCGGGTGCGCTCGATGTCGACCTTGGAGATGCCGGCGCGCTCGAGGCCCTTGGACATCATGCGGCGGATCTTGACATCCTCGCCGATGTAGTCCTTGTAGAGCTTGTCCGCGAACCAGCGGGACTTCCAGTCGGTCGAGATGCCGAGCCGGAACCCAGTGGGGTGAACCTTCTGACCCATTACTCGGCGTCCTCCGTCTTGCTCTGCGCTTCGGCCGGTGCGGCCTGCGTGGCCGGGGCGGCCTTCTTCGCCGCGGCCTTCCTCGGCGCTGCCGGCGCGACCGCCTCGACCGCCACGGTGATGTGGCAGGTGCGCTTGCGGATCCGGTACGCCCGGCCCTGCGCCCGCGGCTGGAACCGCTTCATCGTCGGGCCCTCATCCACGAACGCCTCGCTCACGAGCAGCGCGTCGGGGTCCAGCCGCTCGTTGTTCTCCGCGTTGGCGATCGCGCTGGCGAGCACCTTGTACACCTGCTCGCTCGCAGCCTGCGGCGCGAACTGCAGCACCGTGAGAGCCTCCTTCGCGGGCAGGCCGCGGACGAGGTTGACCACCCGGCGCGCCTTCATCGGCGAGATGCGCACGTGCCGCGCAACCGCCCGCGCGCCCGGAAGCACCGGAGCGTCGCCCTTTCCTGGCATCGCTGTAACCCCTTGTTCCCTCTATCCGTATGCCCGCGGCGTCAGCGCCGACGGCTCTTCCGGTCGTCCTTCTCGTGACCCTTGAACGTGCGGGTCAGCGCGAACTCGCCGAGCTTGTGCCCGACCATCGCCTCGGTCACGAACACCGGGACGTGCTTGCGTCCGTCGTGCACGGCGATCGTGTGCCCCAGCATCTCGGGGATGATCGTCGAGCGCCGCGACCAGGTCTTGATCACGTTCTTGGAGCCCTTGTCGTTCTGAACTTCCACCTTCTTGAGCAGGTGGTCGTCTACGAACGGGCCCTTCTTCAGGCTGCGAGGCATGTCTTATCTCCCTCAGCCGCGCTTACGCGTGGCGTAGCGACGGCGGACGATCAGCCGGTCACTCGGCTGGCCCTTACGGCGGGTGCGGCCCTCGGGCTTACCCTGCGGGTTGACCGGGTGGCGACCACCGGAGGTCTTACCCTCACCACCACCGTGCGGGTGGTCGACCGGGTTCATGGCGACACCACGGACGGTCGGGCGCTTGCCCTTCCACCGCATACGGCCGGCCTTACCCCAGTTGATGTTCGACTGATCGGCGTTGCCGATCTCGCCGACGCTGGCGCGGCAGCGCACGTCGACCCGCCGGATCTCGCCGGACGGCATACGCAGGGTCGCGTACGCGCCCTCACGGCCGAGCAGCTGGATGCCGACGCCGGCGGAACGGGCCAGCTTGGCCCCGCCACCCGGACGCAGCTCCACGTTGTGGATCGTGGTACCGACCGGGATGTTGCGCAGCGGCAGGTTGTTACCCGGCTTGATGTCGGCGCCCGGGCCGGACTCGACGCGGTCGCCCTGCTTCATGTCCTTCGGCGCGAGGATGTACCGCTTCTCGCCGTCGGCGTAGTGCAGCAGCGCGATGCGCGCCGTGCGGTTCGGGTCGTACTCGATGTGAGCGACCTTCGCCGGCACGCCGTCCTTGTCGACCCGCTTGAAGTCGATCAGACGGTACTGGCGCTTGTGACCGCCACCGTGGTGCCGCGTGGTGATCCGGCCGTGGGCGTTACGCCCGCCCTTCTTCGGCAGCGGAGCCAGCAGCGACTTCTCCGGCGTGGACCGGGTGATCTCGGCGAAGTCGGCGACACTGGAGCCACGTCGGCCCGGCGTCGTCGGCTTGTACTTACGGATAGCCATTGTCTACACCCCTCAGCTGACCGGGCCGCCGAAGGCCTCGATGCGGTCACCGTCAGCCAGCTTCACGATCGCCCGCTTGGTCGCCTTGCGCTGACCGAAGCCGGTCTTGGTGCGCTTGCGCTTGCCCTGGCGGTTGAGCGTGTTGACCGTCAGGACGCGGACGTTGAAGATCTGCTGGATAGCGATCTTGATCTCGGTCTTGTTCGCGTCCGGGTGCACCAGGAAGGTGTACCAGTTCCGGTTCAGCTCGCTGTAGCTCTTCTCCGAGACGACCGGCGCCACGATGATGTCGCGCGGGTCGGCGATCGTGCTCACTTGCCACCCTCCTCGGTGGTCTCGGCCGGAACGCCCAGGAACTCGTCCAGCGCGTCCTTGGTGAAGACCACGTCGTCGGCCACCAGCACGTCATACGTGTTGAGCTGGCCGGACTCGATCAGGTGCACCCGCGGCTCGTTGCGCAGCGACACCCAGTTCAGCTCGTCGGTGCTGCTCAGCACGACCAGGACCCGACGGGCCTCGGTGAGCTTGGTCAGCGTGGCCAGGGCCGCCTTGGTCGACGGCTTCTCGCCCGAGACGAAAGCCTCGACGACGTGCACCTGCCCGGCGCGGGCCCGGTCGGAGAGGGCACCCCGCAGCGCGGCGGCCTTCATCTTCTTCGGGGTCCGCTGGCTGTAGTCGCGCGGCACGGGACCGTGCACCACGCCACCGCCGGCGAACTGCGGCGCGCGGATCGAGCCCTGCCGGGCGCGACCGGTGCCCTTCTGCTTGTACGGCTTCTTGCCGCCGCCGGCGACCTCGCCGCGGGTCTTGGTCTTGTGCGTGCCCTGTCGGGCCGCCGCGAGCTGGGCCACCACGACCTGGTGCATCAGCGCGACGTTGGCCTGCACGTCGAAGATGTCAGCCGGCAGCTCGACGGAGCCGCTGGTGCTGCCTTCGACGGTGCGCACGTCAACGGTGGTCACTTGGCCGCACCGCCCTTCTTCACCTTGCTCTTGGCCGCGGTACGGACCAGAACGAGCGCGCCCTTGGGACCAGGAATGGCACCCCGGACGAGCAGCAGGTTGTTCTCGGTGTCGACCGCCTGGACGGTGAGGTTCTGCACGGTGTACCGCACGCCACCCATCCGGCCGGCCATCCGGGTGCCCTTGAAGACACGACCCGGAGTGGCGCAGGCGCCGATGGAACCGGGCGAGCGGTGCTTGCGCTCGACACCGTGGCTGGCGCGCAGACCGTGGAAGCCGTGCCGCTTCATCGGGCCGGCGTAACCCTTGCCCTTGGTCTTGCCAGTGACGTCGATCGAGACGCCGGGCGGGAACTCCTCGACCGTGACCTCCTGGCCGAGCGAGTACTCCCCCGCGTCCGTGGTGCGCAGCTCGACGATGTGCCGGCGCGGCGCCACGTCCGCCTTCGCGTAGTGCCCGCTGATCGGCTTCTTGACCTTGCGCGGGTCGATGGTGCCGTACGCCAGCTGGACCGCGGAGTAACCGTCCTTCTCGGCGCTACGAACCTGGCTGATGACGCACGGGCCGGCCTCGACCACGGTCACGGGAACAACACGGTTGTTGTCCCAGACCTGGGTCATGCCGAGCTTGGCGCCCAGGATCCCCTTGACTTGCCTGTCCATTTGTCCGGTCCCTACAGCTTGATCTCGATGTCGACGCCAGCCGGCAGGTCGAGGCGCATGAGCGAGTCGACCGTCTTCGGGGTCGGGTCGATGATGTCGATCAGCCGCTTGTGCGTGCGCATCTCGAAGTGCTCGCGCGAGTCCTTGTACTTGTGCGGCGAGCGGATAACGCAGAAACGGTTGATCTCCGTGGGCAGCGGCACCGGGCCCGCGACCTGCGCCCCGGTGCGCGTCACCGTCTCGACGATCTTCCGAGCCGAGGAGTCGACGACCTCGTGGTCATAGGCCTTGAGCCGGATGCGGATCTTCTGTCCCGCCATGGTGGCTTCTGTTCCTTCTCTCGATGCCGCTGTGTTGCGGGCGCCTGTACCGGCTGGCACAGGCCCACTTCGCCGACCCCCGCGGTCGGGCGTGTCGCGCCCTCGGGCCGGGCTCCGCCCTGGGACTCCAGAACGGTCCTGACCGCGCGGTGGGTCAAGGCGCCGATCGCAATTACCGCGACCTGAACGCCGTGCGAGGGTGGTTGGCGGCGAGGCCGCCAACCACCCTACGCTCGACTGTCCCGTCACCCGGAGGTTCAGCGAAAGCCGAACACAGGCGACGAACTGTCGTTACGCAACCTGACTAGTATGCCGCACGACCGGCGGCGGGTCTAATCGGGGTTACCTAGCTCACTTGATGATCTTGGTGACGAACCCGGCGCCGACGGTGCGGCCACCCTCGCGGATCGCGAACTTGAGGTTCTCCTCCATGGCGATGGGCTGGATCAGCTTCACCGTCATGGTGGTGTTGTCACCCGGCATGACCATCTCGGTGCCCTCGGGGAGGGTGACGACACCGGTGACGTCCGTGGTCCGGAAGTAGAACTGCGGACGGTAGTTCTGGAAGAACGGGGTGTGCCGGCCGCCCTCCTCCTTGGAGAGGATGTAGACCGTCGCCTCGAACTCCGTGTGCGGGGTCGTGGTGCCCGGCTTGACGACCACCATGCCGCGCTCGACGTCCTCGCGCTTGATGCCACGCAGCAGCAGACCGACGTTCTCGCCCGCGCGGGCCTCGTCGAGCAGCTTGCGGAACATCTCGATGCCGGTGCAGACCGTCTTCTGCGACTTCTCGCGGATACCGACGATCTCCACCTCCTCGTTCGGCTTGAGGATGCCGCGCTCGGCGCGACCGGTGACGACGGTGCCACGACCGGTGATCGTGAAGACGTCCTCGATCGGCATGAGGAACGGCTTCTCGGTCTCGCGCTCCGGCTGCGGGATCGCGGTGTCGACCGCGGTCATCAGGTCCAGGAGCTTGCCGGTCCACTCGGGGTCACCCTCGAGGGCCTTCAGCGCCGAAACCCGCACGACCGGCAGGTCGTCACCCGGGTACTCCTGCGAGGAGAGCAGCTCGCGGACCTCGAGCTCGACGAGCTCCAGGAGCTCCTCGTCGTCGACCATGTCGCTCTTGTTGAGCGCCACGACGATGTACGGCACACCGACCTGACGGGCCAGCAGCACGTGCTCGCGGGTCTGCGGCATCGGGCCGTCGGTCGCCGCGACCACCAGGATCGCGCCGTCCATCTGCGCGGCACCGGTGATCATGTTCTTGATGTAGTCCGCGTGGCCGGGGCAGTCGACGTGCGCGTAGTGCCGCGCCTCGGTCTGGTACTCGACGTGCGCGATCGAGATCGTGATGCCGCGGGCCTTCTCCTCCGGCGCCTTGTCGATCTCGTCGAACGGCGTGTAAGGGTTCAGGTCCGGGTACTGGTCGTGCAGGACCTTGGTGATGGCCGCCGTCAGCGTCGTCTTACCGTGGTCGATGTGACCAATGGTGCCGATGTTGACGTGCGGCTTAGTCCGCTCGAACTTCGCCTTCGCCACTGGTGTCCTCCTGTGGACTTCTTGGTTCGTACGCCCGGCGCGCCGGTCGGCGCTTAGGACTCTGTCGACAGCCTTTCCGGCCTGACGGCCGGAGAGCTTTTGTGGGTTCTGCGGCGATGAAGCCTACAGGCCCGGTCTCACGCAACCCGATCGTGGTGGCCGCGGGCGGGTGAACCCTCCCGCGACCGACCACGAATCACCTGCTCGGGGACGTTACTCGCCCGTTGCCTTGGCGATGATCTCCTTCGCGACGCTCTGCGGAACCTCGGCGTAGGAGTCGAACTGCATGCTGTAGCTAGCCCGGCCCTGGGTCTTCGACCGCAGGTCGCCGACGTAGCCGAACATCTCCGACAACGGCACCAGAGCCTTGACGATGCGGGCGCCACTGCGCTCCTCCATCGCCTGGATCAGGCCGCGGCGGGAGTTGAGGTCGCCGATGACGTCACCCATGTTCTCCTCAGGAGTGGTGACCTCAACGGCCATCATCGGCTCGAGCAACGCCGGGTCGGCCTTGCGGGCCGCGTCCTTCATCACCATCGAGCCGGCGATCTTGAATGCCATTTCCGACGAGTCGACCTCGTGGTACTGGCCGTCCAGCAGGGTCAGCTTGACACCGACCAGCGGGAAGCCGGCGAGAATGCCGTACTGCATCGCGTCCTGGGCGCCCGCGTCCACCGACGGGATGAACTCCCGGGGGATGCGGCCACCGCTGACGGCGTTGGCGAACTCGTAGGTCGGCGAGTCGTTGTCCAGCGGCAGCGGCTCGACGCTCACGATGACGCGGGCGTACTGGCCGGAACCACCGGTCTGCTTCTTGTGGGTGTACTCGACCTTGTCCACCTTGCGACGGATGGTCTCGCGGTACGCCACCTGCGGCTTGCCGATGTTGGCCTCGACGTTGAACTCGCGGCGCATCCGGTCGACCAGGATGTCCAGGTGCAGCTCGCCCATGCCGGAGATGACCGTCTGACCGGTCTCCTCGTCCAGCTTGACGCGGAAGGTCGGGTCCTCCTCGGCCAGCCGCTGGATGGCGGTGCTGAGCTTCTCCTGGTCGGCCTTGGTCTTCGGCTCGATGGCCACCTCGATGACCGGCTCGGGGAAGGTCATCGACTCGAGGATGACCGGGTTCGCCGGGTCGGACAGGGTGTCACCGGTGGTGGTCTGCTTGAGACCCTGCACCGCGATGATGTCGCCAGCCTGGGCCGAGCCGCGCTCTTCCCGCTTGTTGGCGTGCATCTGGTAGATCTTGCCGATCCGCTCCTTGCGGTCCTTGGTGGAGTTGACCACCTGGGTGCCGGTCTCGACCACGCCGGAGTAGACCCGGACGTAGGTCAGCTTGCCAAGGTGCTTGTCGGTCTGGATCTTGAACGCCAGGCCCGAGAAGGGCTCCGACTTGGAGGGCTTGCGCAGCAGCGGCGTCTCGCCGTCGGTGGCCGTGCCCTCGATCGCCGGAACGTCCAGCGGCGACGGCAGGAAGTCGACCACGGCGTCGAGCATCGGCTGGACGCCCTTGTTCTTGAACGCCGAGCCGCAGAGCACCGGGTTCGCCTTGCCCGCGATGGTGGCGCGCCGGATGGCGGCCTTGATCTCCTCCTGGGAGACCTCGTCGCCTTCCAGGTACTTCTCCATCACCGCGTCGTCGACGTCGGCCAGGGTCTCCATCAGCTTCTCGCGCCACTCGGCCGCGGAGTCGGCCAGCTCGGCCGGGATCTCCTCGATCGCGTAGTCCTCACCCTTCTGGGTTTCCCCGCGCCAGGTGAGGGCGCGCATGCCGATCAGGTCGACGACACCGATGTGGTCACCCTCGAGCCCGATCGGGATCTGGAGCACCAGCGGGGTGGCGTTGAGCCGGTCGATCATCATCTGCACGCAGCGGAAGAAGTCGGCGCCGGTCCGGTCGAGCTTGTTGACGAAGCACATCCGCGGGACGTTGTACTTGTCGGCCTGCCGCCAGACGTTCTCCGTCTGCGGCTCCACGCCGGCGACACCGTCGTAGACCGCGACCGCACCATCCAGCACCCGCAGCGACCGCTCGACCTCGACCGTGAAGTCGACGTGGCCAGGCGTGTCGATGATCTGGATCGTGTGGCCCTTCCACTCACACTTGGTGGCAGCGGAGGTGATGGTGATACCACGCTCCTGCTCCTGCTCCATCCAGTCCATGACGGCAGCGCCCTCGTGGACCTCACCGATCTTGTACGTGATGCCGGTGTAGAACAGGATCCGCTCGGTGGTCGTGGTCTTACCGGCATCGATGTGCGCCATGATGCCGATGTTGCGTACGTTGGCGAGCGCGTCTGCGGCGGCCACTTCAATCCCTACTTATCGTCGTCTCGACTCAACTGGTGGCGGTTCCGGCGCCCGAGGGCGCCGGAACCAGGGTGTTACCAGCGGTAGTGCGCGAAGGCCTTGTTGGACTCGGCCATCTTGTGCGTGTCCTCGCGCCGCTTGACGGCGGCACCGAGGCCGTTGCTCGCGTCCAGCAGCTCGTTCATCAGCCGCTCGACCATGGTCTTCTCGCGCCGGGCGCGGGAGTACGTGACCAGCCAGCGCAGACCCAGGGTGGTCGCCCGGGTGGGGCGAACCTCGACCGGGACCTGGTAGGTGGCGCCACCGACACGACGGCTACGCACCTCGAGGGTCGGCTTGACGTTGTCCATCGCCCGCTTGAGGGTGACGACCGGGTCGGTGCCGGACTTCTCGCGGCAGCCCTCGAGGGCCGCGTACACGATGGACTCGGCGAGCTGACGCTTGCCGCGGAGCAGGATCTTGTTCACCAGCTGGGTGACCAGCGGCGAGTTGTACACCGGGTCAGCGACCAGCGGCCGCCGCGGAGCGGGTCCCTTACGCGGCATGTCAGCTCTTCTCCTTCTTCGCGCCGTAACGGCTGCGCGCCTGCTTGCGGTTGCGGACACCCTGGGTGTCCAGCGAGCCGCGGACGATCTTGTAACGCACGCCGGGGAGGTCCTTCACCCGGCCGCCGCGAACGAGCACGATCGAGTGCTCCTGCAGGTTGTGACCGACGCCGGGGATGTAGGCGGTCACCTCGATCTGGCTGCTGAGCTTCACACGAGCGACCTTGCGCAGCGCCGAGTTCGGCTTCTTCGGGGTGGTGGTGTACACGCGGGTGCACACGCCGCGCCGCTGAGGGGAACCCTTCAGCGCCGGGGTCTTCGTCTTGCTCGTCTTAGCCTGACGGCCCTTTCGGACCAGCTGCTGGATCGTGGGCACCGGGTTTCTCCGCTCCCTTCGGCCGCATCCTGCGGCCGCGCCGTCTGCTCGTTAGCCGGCCTGATGACCGGCTCTCCTACATTCCGACCAGGGCCACCTTGCGGAGGTCCCGGCACCCGCGGTCGGGCGTGTCGCCCAACTCACGGTCCCGGTGCGGACGCTTGCGCGGACGTACCGGGGTTCTGTCACCGGCACGCGGGTCGCCCCGCCCCGGATCTTTGGCTTGTCGTGCCGCCGTCCGTACTCCGGATCCAGCGCACGCACGAGTTGCCCGGGCATGCCCGGGCACAAGGGGAAAGAGTACCTACCACAGCCGCCCAGGTCAAAACGGAATGGCCCGGCGAACGTCTCACACCCGCCGGCCGGATCTCGTCCCGCCCCGTCGCCCGCGATGGGCACCTACGGATACAAGTGTACCGGCTTCTCCGGAAGACCACCCGTCGCCCCCGGGGCGAGGGCTGACCGCCCCGCGCGCGCCCCGCGTCGACCGGGGCGGACGCCCGACGGGACGTGACCGGCCTCACGCCAGGGAGATCACCAGCGCCAGGCCCAGACCCAGCAGGCTCAGCACCGCACCCGCCGCCCCACAGCTGATCCCCGCGATCGCCAGGCCCCGGCCGGTGAAGCGGACCGCGGGCGGCTGGGCCGGCCGCGGTCCGCTTCAC
>NZ_RCVI01000429.1:0-778 GCF_003667455.1 Micromonospora sp. CV4
GCCGCACCCCACTGACCAGGAGCAGGTCGGCGATGTCGGCGAACGGCCGGTGGTAGGCGTTCGTGCCGTCCCAGTCGTGCAGGTCGGTGGAGAGCGCCACGCCCGCCGGCATTGCGGCACGCACGGCGGGTAGCAGCGGCAGCGTCCAGTCCATGATCGAAATGTGGACGTGCCGGGCGTCGCGGACCAGCCCGGCCAGCTCCGTCGGCGCGAACGGCGTTCCGCCTCGCCAGGGACGTGGGTCGTACAGCGAGGTGCGTCGCCCGCCCGGGTCCACCAGGCTCACCGACCGTCGGGTGCCGCCACGGTCCTCGGCCAGCACCGCCGGCACCCCGGCCCGGGCCAGCGCCATCCGGACCAAATCGCCGGGCACGTCCGCCCCGAGGGTGTCGACCACCCGTACCCGAAGGCCGAGCGCCCGGGCGGCCAGCGCCACCCCGGCGCCGGTGTTGCCGATCCGCAGCTCGATCGGCTCGACGGTGTGCGAGTCGGCGGCCGGCAGCGGCAGCGCGGGCACCCGGACCCGCACATCCACCCCGAGTCCGCCGATCACCAGGAGGTCGACCATGGCCGCGAGGCTAGCCGACCGAGGCTGACCGGTGCGTCGCATCGGGGCCGCCTATCCTGGGCGCGGGCGGGCGACGAGGGGGAACACGTGCTGGTCATCCACGGGCTGTGGCTGCCCGTCGACGGCTTGTCCGGTGGCCTCGCCGTCTGGGCCGAGGACAGCGCCGTCCCGACCGCCGCCGCCCCGCGCGCCGGCCGGCCGCCCCGGGAA
>NZ_RCVI01000043.1:0-741 GCF_003667455.1 Micromonospora sp. CV4
AAGCGACAGGTGCCCGCACCGCCGGCACACCGGTTCGGCTAGGTGATGGTCACAGTGCCGCGCACTGGGTGGTGCGTGGTCCGTGCACGGTGTTGGTCACACCGAGGTTGATCGGGGCGGGGCTGTTGGCGGTGCAGCTGAGCGGGCCGCGGATGGTGTTGCCGGCCAGCAGGGGTGCGTCGGTGCCGGTGGTGTTGCCGGACAGGCTGACCGGGCCGGCGATCGTGACGTCGATGATGGAGATCGCGTCGGTGGTGTTCGTGATCTGGACCGGGCCGTTGACGGCGCTGTCGGCGAGGAGGACGCCGGCGGCGCGGGTGGCGCTGACCGGGCCGCTGATGGTCGTTCCGGTCGCGACGAGCGCCGCGCCCGTCCGGACGGTGACCGGGCCGTTGATGGTGGCGTCGGCGGCGCAGGTGAAGCCGGAGATGACCAGTGGGCCGTTGCGTCGGCCGGTGAGGGTCGGGTAGATGCGTTCGCCGTCGGTCAGCTTCTCCACGCCCTTGGTGTCGAGCAGGAGCGGGATGAGGCCGCGTTCGGGCTGGTTGAGGGGCACGTAGTAGCCGTCGCCGGTCTTGATGACCTTCCAGCCGTGTGCGGCGATGCGCTGGGCCACGGTGGTGCCCACGCCGCCTGGTCCGTCGGTGCGTGCGCCGTTGTACTGCTCCTCGGTGAGCTTGTAGGCGCACGGGGCGTTGTCGAGGATGAGGTCGGCGGGGGGCGCGTCGAGCGGCGGGGGGC
>NZ_RCVI01000133.1:0-730 GCF_003667455.1 Micromonospora sp. CV4
GGCGGCCATCGAGCCGGACTGGTCCGGGCCCAGCTGGAACCGTCCGAGCTGGGGCAGCGGCTGGGCCCCGCCGTGGTCCCGACAGGAGGGCGAGCCGGCGTCCCACCCGGCCCCGACCGAGCCCGCGCCGGGTTGGGCCGCCGAGCCCAACGTGCCGTACGAGGCCGCGCGCGTCGAGCCGACCCGCCCGTACGAGCCGGTACGCGCCGATCCGCCCCGGGGGTACGACGTCGCCCACGATGAGCCCGCACCCGAGCCCGCTGCGGAGCCTGGTGCGGCCGCATCGGCCCAGGGTCCCTCGTGGGCCGGCGGACGACCGGCGACGAGCCCCATCGGCACGCCGCCGGAGTCGTCCCGGGCCGAGCCGGCCGAGCGCCCCTCCTGGTCCGGCGGTCGTCCCACCCCGACCAGCGGCCCACCGGCCGACCGGCCGTCGTGGGCCAGTTCCGCGCCGACCAGTGCCCCCCGGGTCGAGCCGACCAGTGCCCCCCGGGCCGAGCGGCCCTCCTGGGCTGGTGGATCGGATCCAGCGCCGACCAGTGTTCCGCCGGCCGAGCGGCCCTCCTGGGCCGGTGGATCGGATCCGGCGCCCACCAGCGCCCCGCCCTCGCGTCCGTCCTGGGCCGGTCCGGCGCCGACCAGCGCGCCCCCGGCCGTCCGGCCGACCTGGGCCGGTGGATCGGATCCGGCGCCCACCAGCGTCCCGCCGGCCGGGCGGTCCTCCTGGGCC
>NZ_RCVI01000423.1:0-714 GCF_003667455.1 Micromonospora sp. CV4
CACCCGCAGAAGCGGTACGCCAGCGGGCCGCGCTCCGGTGACCCTGCTGGGGCACCGCACGGACGTGGCCGACCTGCTCGCCGCCGCCGACCTCGCGGTGGTGACCAGTGACTGGGAGGCCCGGCAGCTGTTCGCCCAGGAGGCGCTGCGGGTCGGCGTACCGCTGGTGGCCACCGCGGTCGGCGGGCTGCCGGAGCTGGTCGGCGACGCCGCCGCGCTGGTCCCCGCCGGCGACGTGGACGCCGTCGACGCGGCGGTACGCGCGTTGCTCGACGACCCGCAGGCCCGGGCCGAGCTGGGCCGGCGCGGCGCCGAGCGGGCGGCGACGTGGCCCACCGAGGCGGACACCGTGGCCGCGTTGGCGGCCCTCTACGCCGAGCTGGCCGCGGCGCCCTCCGGTGCGGCGACGGCGGACCCCGACGCCCCGAGGACGGGACACCGGTGATGCTGCGCCGACTCGCTCCCGCCCTGTTGACCGTGCTCGTGGTGGTGCTGGGCGTCACCGCGCTGGCCGCGCGCCCGCCGCAGGGCATCCCGCAGCGCACCGCCGACTTCGTGGTGCTCGCCGGGGTCGCCGGCCTGCGCTGGGAGGACGTGGACCCGCAGAGCACCCCGACACTGTGGCGGATGGCGCAGGACGGCTCGATCGGCTCGCTGTCGGTGCGTTCCGCGCACCGACCCACCTGCCCGGTGGACGGCTGGCTGACCCTGGGC
>NZ_RCVI01000393.1:0-707 GCF_003667455.1 Micromonospora sp. CV4
GAGCAGGACGCGGGGGGCGGGCAGCGCGCGCAGGGCGCGGACGGTCTGCCGGAGTTGGTGGGCGTTCCAGCCGGGGACGAAGGACAGGTGGGTCGCGGCGACGGTGAGCGGGCCGTGCGGGGTGTCCAGGACGGCGGCGAGCACGACGCGGGGTTCGTCGTGCAGCAGGACGAGGCCGCCGCCGGGGCCGGGTACGTAGACCGGGGAGCGCACGGGTGCGGGCTTGAGTCGGGTGACCTGCCAGCTGCGCACGGGGTGGCGGCTGATCAGGCCGATGCCGTAGCAGGGTTCGCCGTGGCCGTCGTCGTCGTGGCGCAGGGGGCGGAACTGTTCGCCGGGCGTGCCGACGACGGCGGCGGCGAAGCGGTGGTGGGGTGCGTCGAGGGCGCGGGCGGCGATGGCGGTGAGGTCGAGGTTGCCGCTGCGGCTCTGGTCGCGGTCGACCTCCTGCAGGGCCAGCACGTCGGCGTCGAGGGCGCGCACGGCGGCGGTGAGTCGGTCGGGGTCGACGAGCCCGTCGGTCAGGGATCGTCCGTGCAGCACGTTGAAGGTGGCCAGGCGCACTCCTGCACCCTACGTCCCCGTGGCAGGGTTGCCGGGTGGTGAAACTGCTGCTGTGTTCGGTGCTGGTGTTCGTGGCGATGGGCGCGTTGGGGGTGTGGTTGCGGCGGGCGCGGGGTCGTTGACGTGCGGGGGTGTGAGTGAGG
>NZ_RCVI01000042.1:0-693 GCF_003667455.1 Micromonospora sp. CV4
CCACGACCCCCGCCCTCCCCCACTGAACCTCCTGTGATCATGAAGTTGTCGTCACCCGCTTCGGCGTGGCGTGACGACAACTTCATGATCAGCGGGGGTGGGCGGACAGTTCTGTCACCAGTTCTTCGTCCTCCACCGCGCCGGTCGGGTGAAAGCCGAGGGAGCTGTAGAGGGTGGCGGCCTGGGTGTTGTCGGGGTGATACGAGAGGCGGACCGGGGGGTTGCCCTCTCGCGTGGACAGCCAGGCCGCCAGAGTTTGCACCGTCGCTCGTCCGACACCGCGATTCTGCTCGGCGGCGTCGATCAGCATCCCACCCCTCCAGTGCGAGCCGTCGTCGTCCACGCCCCACATCACGTGCCCGACGACGGTCTCGTCCGCGTAGACCGCCAACGAGGTCCACACCTCGGAACGGCTGCTGAGCAGCAGGTAACGCGCGCCCAGCGCGGCCACGAACCGGCGCTGGTCGTCGCGCGGGGCGACGTCGGCCACCGCCCGCCAATTGTCGTCGTCTATCGGCCGGAGTGTGATGCGCCGCCCGCTCCGGTCCAGGTGTCCCCCATTGATCATCCGGCGGATGCTACCCCGACCCGTACCCGCAGATCTTGGACAGTTTCCGTTCCGCCCTGACGGAAACTGTCCAAGATCTGCGCCTGTATCTTATACACATCTCCGAGCCCACGAGACTACGCTGC
>NZ_RCVI01000221.1:0-689 GCF_003667455.1 Micromonospora sp. CV4
GTCATCGCCCGCCCCGCTGCCTCCGGGCGCCATACCGGCGGCCGGCGGGTACGACGCCGACCCCCGCCCGCCCGACCTGCCGGCGCCCGGCCTGCTGCCGCCCGGCCCGTCACCCGCCGGCGCACCCGGCACCCTGTTGACCCACGGGTCGGCGGGGCGGGGGCCACTGGAGCCCTGGCCGGACACGGTCCGCTGGCAACGGATCTCCTCCGACCTGATCTGGGTGGAGCTGATCCGGCTGGCCGTGGTGCTCGCCATCGGGCTGGCGGTGACCGGGATCGGCTGGGCGTTGAGCGGTCAGGGCCTGTTCGGGCTCGCCCTCGCCGCCGTCCTGGTGTTCGGCGCGTGGCGGGCCGTGGCGATCGTCCGCGCCGTCAAGGCCTGGGGGTACGCGGAACGGGAGGACGACCTGCTGGTCCGGCACGGGTTGCTGATCCGGCGGCTCTCCATCGTGCCGTACTCCCGGATGCAGTTCGTCGACGTCAGCGCCGGGCCGCTGGAGCGCGCCTTCAACCTGGCCACCGTGCAGTTGCACACGGCTGCGGCGGCGAGCGACGCCCGGGTGCCGGGGCTGCGACCGGCGGAGGCGTCCCGGCTGCGCGACCGGCTCACCGCGCTCGGCGAGGACCGGGCGGAGGGGCTGTGACCGCGCGACCGGGGGACCACCGGCCGCGCGGTCACAGCCCCTC
>NZ_RCVI01000330.1:0-674 GCF_003667455.1 Micromonospora sp. CV4
TCAAGAGAGCGCGAAACACGGCGCCGATGATGGTGATGCGAAGAAGAAAGCCAATGGAAGAAGACAGGAATCTCATGGTTTTTTCATACTACGGGGACTTGGGGGTGTACATTGATTTCGACAAGCCGTGTCTTTATGGGGTGATGCAAGATTTTGACGACTTACTGGTACATTTTTTTCAACAGATTCGGTATTTTAGGTTCCTTGGCTGAAAAAGACGGGTGGGTTCTATGGTCTATGATTGCTTTGTTTTTTATGATGAGTTGGATCTTCTGGAGATCCGCCTGAATGTTTTGGACAAGGTTGTCGACAAATTCGTGATCATTGAATCCAAAAAGACCTTCCGTGGTACCGACAAGCCGCTTTTTTATATCGAAAACACACAACGTTATGCCCAGTTTGAATCTAAAATCATCCACGTTGTGGTTGAGGACTTCCCGAAAATCAACTGGAAGAAACTCCGTCCCTTCAGTAACTGGGACCGCGAGGACTATCAAAGAAACGCCCTGGCGAAAGCTTTGGCAAACTGCGCGCCTGAGGACGTGATCATCTTCTCGGACGTGGACGAAATTCCGACTCCGGAAAAGGTCACTGAATACCTACACAAGCCGGGGATTAAGACCTTTTATCAGGAGCTTTACTACTATTACCTGAACAATTTGGCGTATGAGCAC
>NZ_RCVI01000233.1:0-637 GCF_003667455.1 Micromonospora sp. CV4
GGGCGTTTATAGAGGTGTGAATGAAAATCGCTGATCTTTCTCCTACGAATGAGTGTATCCCCCTTCACATTGGTCCCACAGATTCAGACATCCACGAGATGCTGAAAACTCTGGGTTTTAATTCCCTGGATCAAATGGCTGACAAAGTGATCCCGGCACAAATCCGCACAACCCACGCTTACGCAGATGTGGGCAACGGCATTTCTGAGCACGGTCTTTTGAATCATCTGAAACAGATGGTTTCCAAAAACAAAGTTTACAAAAACTATATCGGCATGGGTTACCACGACACCATCACTCCGACGGTGATTCAAAGAAACATCTTTGAAAATCCAGTGTGGTACACAGCCTACACTCCTTATCAGCCAGAGATCTCTCAAGGCCGTCTGGAAGCTCTGTTGAACTTCCAAACGATGATCGCTGATCTGAACGGCATGGAAATCGCCAACGCCTCTTTGCTTGATGAAGGCACGGCCGCGGCTGAAGCGATGTTCATGGCGCACTCTCTTTGCAAAACCAAAGCAAACGCCTTTGTCGTATCCCCGGACATGCACCCGCATGTGATCGAGGTTATCGGCACTCGTGCAGAGCCGCTGGGCTTTGAGATGATCGTGATGGATCCGGCGAAATATGATTT
>NZ_RCVI01000058.1:0-635 GCF_003667455.1 Micromonospora sp. CV4
ATCAAGGACCTGCAGTTCGAGGCGAAGCCGGACGGCCCGGACGCGGCGTTCGCCCGCCGGTTGCAGGAGATCCTGGGCGGCAAGTGGGGCGAGATGACCGTCGCCAACCAGTACCTCTACCAGGGCTGGAACTGCCGACTGCCCGGCAAGTACAAGGACCTGCTCCTGGACGTCGGCACCGAGGAGATGGGCCACGTCGAAATGATCGCCACCATGATCACCCGCCTGCTGGAGAACGCCCCCCTGTCACTACAGGAAGCCGCCGACGACAACCCCATGGTCGCCGCCGTCTACGGCGGCTCCAACCCCGCACACTTCATCCACGGCGGCGGCGGCGCCCTACCCACCGACAGCAACGGCGTGCCCTGGAACGCCGCGTTCATCACCGCCAGCGGCAACCTCATGGCCGACTTCCACCTCAACGCCACCGCCGAAGCACAAGGCCGCCTGCAGGTCGCCCGACTGTTCAACATGACCGACGACCCCGGCGTCAAACAGATGCTGCGCTTCCTGCTGGCCCGCGACACCATGCACCAGAACATGTGGCTCGCCGCCATCGAACAACTCAAACAGGACGGCCTGGAAGACATGCCGGTGCCCGACGCCTTCACCGACTCCAAGGAGTTCACCAAGGA
>NZ_RCVI01000277.1:0-43000 GCF_003667455.1 Micromonospora sp. CV4
CAGGCCCGCCCCGGGACGCGCCCGCCCCGGCGGGCTGGTCGCGGGCGGCTCCGCCGGGGCGAACGCCCGGAGCAGGCTGGCCACGCCCGCCGCGAGGTCACCGGCGCCGGTGGCCAGCCGCTCGGCGAATTCGGGACTCGGGTCGCGCAACGCGGCGATGCCCCGACAGACCGGACAGACGCAGCATTCGGCGGATCCGGTGGCGAAACCGCCACCGGCGCCGAACTGACCACCGGGGGCGGCACTGTGACCGAGGACACCGGCCAGCATCCCGCCCAGCGGGCCCCAGGCCCCGCCCGCCGAGCCGGCGGAGGCCAGCCGCGCCCCCGCGAGCAGGGTGGCGACCAGCCGCTCCGCCTCTTCCCGGGCCGAACCCGGATCCGTTCCGCCCATGGTCGGCTCCTCTACCGTGCCGCCGTCCGCGTCACTGCGCCGCACCGGGTGCTTCTACCCGGTGCTTGAGCTGCTTCAACGCGGTGTCCATGATCATCTTCTCGGCCTTGCGCCGAAACATGCCGAGCATGCCCACGGAGAGTTCGACCTCCAGGGTGTAGGTCACCGTGGTGCCGCCGTCCGGGTTACCCACCAGGTCGTACGAACCGCGCTGGCTCTTCTGCATCTTCGAGGGCGCCACCAGGTGCCACTCGATCCGGGACAGGTCCTCGGCGTACTCGTAGGCGAGCACGTACTCGTCGGCCATCACCCCGGCGTCGATGGTGAACCGCACCTGGCTGGCGTAGCCGTCCTCGTACTCCTCGATGACCTCGGCCCGGCGCACCGCCTCGGTCCACTCCGGGTAGCGCGCGAAGTCGCAGATGACCGCCGTCACCCGGTCCGGTGACGCGCCGATGATGATCGACTGGGTGGAGGAGTCCGCCATGGGGGGAGGCTACCCGGCGGGCACCGCCAGCGCGCCACGCCGCCCCTCACCGCGCGGGGCGACGCGGGCTCGACACCCGACGGCGCGCCGTGGACCGACCACCAGATGCCCGACCGACCATCCTGCCTACTCCACGCGACCCGACCGCCCGGTAGGTTTCGACAGAGCCGACGCCCACGGCGGCCGACCCGACCAGTGGAAGCACGAAGGAGTGCAGGTGCGCGAGTTCTCCGTTCCGCCGATCGTCACCGTTGGCGACGCGGCCAACCTCACCGATCCGGTCTGGGACAACGCCGAGGTCGCGCCGGACGCCGTGCAGTTCGTCCGCCGTACCGACGGCACGACCTGGACGGACGTGACCTGCCGGCAGTTCCGTGACGAGGTGGTGGCGGTGGCCCGCGGGCTGATCGCCGCCGGCATCCAGCCGGGCGTCCGGGTCGCGCTGATGAGCCGCACCCGCTACGAGTGGACGCTGCTGGACTACGCCATCTGGGCGGCCGGAGCGGTCACCGTACCGATCTACGAGACCTCCAGTTCCGAGCAGGCCGCCTGGATCCTCGCCGACTCCGGCGCGGTCGCCGTGGTGGTGGAGACCGACGCGCACGCCGGCCTGATCGCCGACGTCCGGGACCGGCTGCCCGAGCTGGAGCGCGTCTGGCAGTTCGACCGCGGCGGGGTCGACGAGCTGGTCACGGCCGGCGCCGCGGTCGACGTGGCCGAGGTGGAGCAGCGCCGCAAGGCGGCCCGCGCCGACGACCTGGCCACGATCATCTACACCAGCGGCACCACCGGCCGACCCAAGGGCTGCGTGCTCACCCACCGCAACATGTACGCCGACATCGCCAACGCGGTGCCGGTGCTGCCCAACCTGTTCCACCCCGGCGCTTCCACCCTGCTCTTCCTGCCGCTGGCGCACGCCTTCGCCCGGCTGATCCAGATCGGCGTGGTGCAGGCCCGCGCCACCATGGCGCACAGCGCCGACACCAGGAACCTGGTCGCCGAGTTGCAGGAGTTCCGGCCGACCTTCGTGTTGTCCGTCCCCCGGGTGTTCGAGAAGGTCTACAACGCGGCCAAGCAGAAGGCCGAGGCCGACGGCAAGGGCGGCATCTTCGCGCGCGCCGAGCAGGTCGCCATCGCGTACAGCGAGGCGCTGGAGACCTCCCGCGGGCCCGGCCTGGCCCTGCGCGCCCAGCACGCGGTCTTCGACCGGCTGGTCTACGGCAAGCTGCGTGCCGCGCTCGGCGGCCGGTGCCGGGACGCCATCTCCGGCGGCGCGCCGCTCGGCGCCCGACTCGGCCACTTCTTCCGCGGCATCGGCGTGACGGTCCTCGAAGGCTACGGGCTGACCGAGACCTCGCCCGCCGCGGCGGCGAACCTGCCCACCGGCACCCGGATCGGCACCGTCGGCCGGCCGCTGCCCGGCGTGACCGTCCGGATCGACGACGACGGCGAGATCCTGATCTCCGGCGACCTGATCTTCCAGGGCTACTGGCACAACGAGGCGGCGACCGCCGAGGCGCTCACCGCCGACGGCTGGTTCCGCACCGGCGACCTGGGCCAGCTCGACACCGACGGCTACCTCAGCATCACCGGCCGGAAGAAGGAGCTGATCGTGACCGCGGGCGGCAAGAACGTCGCCCCGGCGGTGCTGGAGGACCAGGTCCGCGCCCACCCCCTGATCAGCCAGTGCGTCGTGGTCGGCGACCGGCAGCCGTTCATCGCGGCCCTGGTCACCATCGACGAGGAGGCGTTGCCCGCCTGGCTGGAGTCGGCCGGGCTGCCCGCCGACACCCGGGTCGAGGAGCTGCGCGAGCACGAGGGCCTGCGCTCGGAGATCCAGTCCGCGATCGACAGCGCGAACCGGGCCGTCTCCAAGGCCGAGGCGATCAAGGTGTTCCGGGTCCTGCCCCGCGACTTCGCCGAGGCCACCGGCGAGCTGACCCCGTCGCTCAAGGTCAAGCGGCAGGTTGTCCACAAGACGTACGCGGCGGAGATCGCCGATATCTACCGGGGCTGACTACCATCCGTCACGTGCCCGCATCGACATCCGCCGCACCACACCCGCATCCCCTCGCCGCGGCCGCCCGCCTGGTGATGCTGGCGCTGGTCGCCATCCTGACCCTGTTCGCCACCCGCGACGTCACCCAGCTGTGGTGGATCGCGCTGCTGGCGATCGCCGGGCTGCCCTCGCTGCTGGCCCCTCAGCACCGGCTGATCGGGCCGCTGAGCCGGGTGGCCGAGGTGATCGTGCTGGGGCTGGCCGCGAGCCAGGTGGCCGCGGTCGCGTCGATCGGCGGCACGGTCGACGGGCTCGGCGCCTCGGCGGTGCTGCCCTACCTGGCGGTGCCGGTGACCGTCACCGCGCTGCGCCGCCGCTTCTCCGAGGGCGCCGCGCTGCTCGCGGTCACCGCCGCCACCCTGCTGGTCAGCGGGGCGCTCACCGAGGTCGGCGGGGAGCGTCAGCTCGGCCAGCTCGGCTACCTCGCGGTCTGCGCGCAGTGGCTGATCCTCGCCGCGCTGGGCCTCTACGCCGCCGGCACGCTGCACCGGGTGATGGCGGTACGCGGTGAGGGCAAACCCCAGCCGTACGCCGAGGCGACCCGGCTGCTGACCCAGCTCCGCACGGTGGCCCGGCAGCTTCCCGGGGCGACCCTGGACCCGGGCGGCATCTCCGAGCACCTGCTGGAGGAGCTGCGCACGGTGGCCCGGGCGGACCGGGGGGCGGTGCTGTCGGCCAGTGGCGGCGGCCGGCTCGTGGTGCTCGCCCAGGCCGGGCTGGACCGGGTGGACTGGGAGACGACGCTGGACGCGGACTCGGCGATCGCCGACGCGTGGGCCAGCCAGCAGGCCACGACGGCCGCGCGGTCGCAGTCCCGCTCGCACCGGGGCGGCGACGTCTCCGCGTTGATCGTTCCGCTGGTCGCCGGGGTGCGCACGGTGGGGCTGGTGGTGCTGGAGGCGGACGCCGCGCAGGCGTACCCGCCGCCGGTGGTGTCCCGGGTGACCGCGCTGACCCGGCCGGCCGCGCTGCGCCTGGAGGCGGCGCTGCTCTTCGACGAGGTCCGCTCGCTGGCCACCAACGAGGAGCGGCAGCGGCTGGCGCGGGAGATCCACGACGGGGTGGCGCAGGAGCTGGTGATGGTCGGCTACGGCATCGACAACGCCCTGGCCACCGTCTTCGACGACGCCGACGAGACCGCCGAGGCGCTGCGTACGCTGCGCGGCGAGGTGACCCGGGTGATCACCGAGCTGCGGCTGAGCCTGTTCGAGCTGCGCAGCGAGGTGGACCGGCAGGGCGGGCTGGCCGCGGCGATCGCCGAGTACGCGCGCACCGTGGGCGCCTCCGGTGGGCTGCGGGTGCACCTGTCGCTGGACGAGTCCACCGCGCGGCTGCCGGCGGCCACCGAGGCCGAGTTGCTGCGCATCGCGCAGGAGGCGGTCACCAACGCGCGCAAGCACGCCGGGGCCTCCAATCTCTGGGTCACGTGCGAGGTGGACCCGCCGTACGCGCAAATTGAAGTGTCGGATGACGGTCAGGGGATGGCTGACCAGCGGCCCGACGGGCGGTACGGTCTTGCGATCATGGCCGAGAGGGCGGAACGTATCCGGGGCCGGTTGGAGATCAGGCCCCGGCAACCGAGCGGCACAACCGTGGCGGTGGTTCTCGGCACCTCGCCCCGGCGCGATAACCTGCGCGGTAGCGCAGCAGCAGAAGGGGAGTAACCCGAGGATGACCACCAGTCCGACACCGGCCACCCGCACCAAGGTCCTCCTTGTCGACGACCACGACCTGATTCGCAAGGGCCTGCGGCACGCCTTCGAGCGCGACCGTCAGTTCGAGGTCGTCGGTGAGGCCGCCACGGCGGCAGAGGGGGTACGCCAGGCCGGTGCGCTTCAGCCGGACGTGGTGATCATGGATCTCCGGCTGCCCGACGGCAGCGGCCTCGAGGCCACCCGGGCGCTGCGCAAGTCCAGCGCGTCGATGGGCATCGTGGTGCTGACCATGTACGCCGGCGACGACCAGCTCTTCGGCGCCCTGGAGGCCGGCGCGAGCGCCTTCGTGCCGAAGACCGCCCCGGCCGACGAGGTGGTGGCCGCCGCACGGCACGCCGCCTCCTCGCCGAGCGCGTTCACCGCGGCCGACCTGGCCGAGGCGATGAAGCGCCGGCTCGCCCCGTCCGGTCCGCAGCTCTCCCCGCGGGAGGGGCAGGTCCTGCGGCTGCTCGCCGACGGGATGAGCGTGGCCGGCATCGCCAAGCAGCTGTTCGTCAGCGAGTCCACGGCCAAGACGCACATCTCCAAGCTGTACGAGAAGCTCGGTGCGGCCAACCGGGCGCAGGCGCTGATGACCGCGCTCCGGCTCGGCCTGCTCGAGGCGCCGGACGCCCCGAAGTTCTGACCCGCCCCCGCTCGTCGAGCGGGACGCCGGGACCGAAGGTCCGCGCCAGCTCCGGCCGGCGCGGACCTTCGCGTATCGACCGACGTCGGCGGGAACCTCGCGGCGCGCTATGGTCTGGCGGGAACGTGCGGGGCACAATACCCGCGCGGGCGACGACGCCCGCGTCGCGGACTCGAGGGGTGATCGCATGCAGCGGCCGGACTGGGCACCCGAGACCATCGACATCGAGCGCCCGAGCGTCGCGCGGATGTACGACTACTACCTCGGCGGGTCCCACAACTTCGCGGCCGACCGGGCCGCGGCGCAGGCGATGGTGGCCGCCGTGCCGGAGGCGCCCCTGATGGCCCAGGCCAACCGGGCGTTCCTGCGCCGGGCGGTGCACCACCTCGCCGAGGCGGGGATCCGGCAGTTCCTGGACATCGGCTCGGGCATTCCCACGGTCGGGAACGTGCACGAGATCGCCCAGCGGCTCGACCCGGAGTCCCGGGTCGTCTATGTGGACGTCGACCCCGTGGCCGTGGCGCACAGCCGCGAGATCCTGGCCGGCAACGACCGCGCGGTGGTGGTGCAGGAGGACCTGCGGCACCCGGAGAAGATCCTGACCCACCCCGACGTCCGCAAGCTGCTCGACCTGGACCAGCCGGTGGCCGTGATGATCGTGGCCGTGCTGCACTTCGTCTCCGACGAGGACCATCCGGCGGAGCTGCTGCGGACCCTGCGCGAGGCGCTGGCCCCGGGCAGCTACCTGGTGCTGTCGCAGGCCAGCGACGACGGGCGCAGCCAGGACGAGCGGGCCGAGGCGGAGCGGGTCTACCGGCGTACCGACAACCCGCTCTGGGTCCGCAGCCGGGCCGAGTTGACCGCGCTCTTCGACGGGTTCGAGCTGCTCGACCCGGGCGTGGTCTGGGTGCCGCAGTGGCGGCCGGACACTCCGGAGAGCGCGGAGGACGCCGAGCGCGCTGTCTTCATGGGCGGCGTCGGGCGCCTCGGTGGCTGAGTCGCCCGGGGCGACCACCTGCCCGGGCACGTTCGCCAGGGCCTGGGCCAAGGCCGTCTCCGGCACCAGCTACCTGCCGATGACCCAGGCCCAGTTGGAGACCCTGCTGCACCGGCTCACCGGGCAGCTGGCCGGCGCGCTGCTGGCCGAGCCGTTCGACCTCCGCGCCGGTCATCGGGTGGGTGCCGAACTGGTCGCCGCGCACATCGCCTCCGCGGAGGGGCTGGGCCGTACCGTCGAGGTCATCCAGCTCCGGCTGATCCGCGACCTGGGGCTGGTGGCCGAGGAGGTCGAGGACCGGCTGGCGCGGCTGCTCGCCGCCGTGGCGACCGGCTACGCGCGGGCCCTGCGGGACCGGACGCTCGACGAGCAGGAGTCGATCCGCCGGGCCGCCATGATGGCGCGGACGCAGGCCGAGCGGGCGCTACGGGCCAGCGAGGCGCGGTTCCGGCACCAGGCCACCCACGACCCCCTCACCGGCCTGCCCAACCGGACGCTGTTCACCGAGCGGCTCACCGCCGCGCTCAACGAGCCGGGCCGGGGCGCGCAGCGGGTCGGCGTGTGCTTCCTCGACCTGGACCGGTTCAAGGTCGTGAACGACACGCTGGGGCACCAGGCCGGCGATCGACTGTTGATCACCGTGGCCGAGCGGCTGTGCCAGACCGTGGGCGAGCACCTGGTGGCCCGGCTCGGTGGGGACGAGTTCGTCATCCTGGTGGAGCGCAGCGGCGGCACCGACGACATGGTGGCGGTGGCCGAAGCCGCGCTGGCCGCCGTCCGGACACCGACACTGGTGGACGGGCACGAGCTCCAGGTCTCGGCGAGCATCGGCATCGTCGAGCGCCAGGTCGCCGGCGCCAACCCCAGTGACCTCATGCGGGCCGCCGACAGCACCCTGCACTGGGCGAAGTCGGCCGGCGGCGCGAGCTGGGCGCTCTACGACGCCGAGCGCAACCGACGTGAGCTGGCCCGGTACGCGCTCTCCGCGGCCATCCCGGCTGCCTTGGAGCGAGGCGAGTTCTACCTCGACTACCAGCCGCTGACCTCGCTTCGCGACGGCCGGCTGATCGGCGTGGAGGCGCTGGTTCGCTGGCGCCACCCGGAGCTGGGTGTGCTGCGACCGGACAGCTTCATCGGGCTGGCCGAGGAGACCGGGCTGATCGTGCAGCTGGGCGGGTGGGTGCTGGCCGAGGCGTGCCGGGAGGCGGAGGCCTGGTCGGCCGGTGGCACGGCCGCGCCGTTCGTGAGCGTGAACCTGGCGGTCCGGCAGGTGCACCGGCCCGGACTGGTGCAGGAGGTGCGCGCCCTGCTGCGACAGACCGGGCTGCCGCCGGAGCGACTCCAGTTGGAGATCACCGAGAGCACGATGATGAGCACGGCCAAGGAGCCGGTGCGCGCCCTGCGGGTCCTGGCGGACCTCGGCGTACGGATCGCCATCGACGACTTCGGCACGGGCTACAGCAATCTGGCGTACCTGCGGGACCTGCCGGTGACCGAACTGAAGGTGGCCGGGGAGTTCGTGGCCGGGCTGCGGTCGCCGTCGGTCGGGCGCACCGATGAGCGGATCCTCGCCTCGCTGGTTTCCCTGGCGCACGCACTGGACCTGACGGTGACCGCCGAGGGGGTGGAGACCGCCGGGCAGGCCGAGCGGCTGCGGGCGATCGGCTGCGACGCCGCCCAGGGCTGGCACTTCGGCCGACCCGCCCCCGCCGATCGGATCCTGGCCCGCATCCGCTGACCACCGCACCGCCCCAGCACTGCCGCCCCGTCACTGCCGCCCCGTCACTGCCGCCCGGCACTGCCGTGACCTGCCGCTGCCGCCGGTCCACTGCCGTGACCTGCCGCTGCCGCCGGTCGAGTGCGGCCCCTCAGGGCCGTGCGGTCGGACAACCGCCATACCTCACAGGCATATCTATGACTCTGAGGTATACCGCTTGAGAGGGCGAGCACCCAGATACCGACGGCCGCGTCCCGTGCCGTCGGGCATCGGCGGGCCGGAGCAGAGTAGACAGTGTCTACGCCAGGGTGGTAGACACTGTCTATGAGTGAGGACGGGGGCGTCCGGGCCCGACTGGTGGCCGCCGGGGTGGACCTGGTGCTGCGCGAGGGCCAGTCGGCGGTGTCACTGCGGGAGATCGCCCGCCGGGCCGGTGTCTCGCACGGCGCACCCCGGCGCTACTTCCCCACCCACGTCGACCTGCTCTCCGCCATCGCGCGGGAGGGTTTCGCCGACCTCTCCGCCCGCGTCGAGGAGACGATACGCGCCGCCGGCTCCGACCCGCGCGCCCGGCTGGTCGCGCTCGGCCGGATGTACCTCGACTTCGCGGCGGCGCATCGCGGGATGTTCGAGCTGATGTTCCGGCACGACCTCCTGGACAGCGGTCGGCTACAGCTGCGCGAGACGAGCCTGCCCCTGTTCGCCGTCCTGGCCGACCTGGTGGCTCAGGTACGCCGGCCGACCGACGCACCGGCCCCGGTGCTCGCCGGCGCGCTCTGGGCCAACCTGCACGGCATAGCCCAGCTCTGGGCCTGGGGCAGCCTGCCGCTGGCCACGGGCGCCACCGAGGACCACGCCCTGCTGCACGCCGCGCTGGACGCCCACCTGGGCCCGGCCCCCGACTGACCATCCGATCCGCACCCGGAGGACACGTGCCCCTGCTGTACGACCTCACCAAGCTGACCGTCGGCACCACGCTGCGGCTGGGCTGGCGGCCGCGCGTGGAAGGGCTCGAACACCTGCCCCGGCGCGGCGGCGCGATCCTCGCCGGCAACCACCTCTCCGTCGCCGACGAGCTGTTCCTCGTCAGCGTGACGCCACGGCACGTCACCTTCTGGGCCAAGTCCGAGTACTTCAGTGGCCGCGGCCCCGGCGGCTGGCTCAACCGGCGGATCGTCGCCGGCATGGGCGCGATCCGGGTCGAGCGCGCCGGCGGCCGGGCCGCCCTCAGCGCCCTCGACGCCGCCGTGCCGGTGCTGCGCGCCGGCGGCCTGGTCGCCGTCTATCCCGAGGGAACCCGCTCCCCGGACGGGCGGCTCTACCGGGGCCGCGTCGGCATGACCCGACTGGCCCGCGACGCCGAGGTGCCGATCATCCCGGTCGGCGTGCTCGGCACCGCCGAGGTGCTGCCCGTCGACGCGCGGCTGCCGCGCCGGCACCCGGTCAGCCTGCACTTCGGCCCGCCGATCCCGGTCGCCGGCCGGATCAACGGCCCACGCGACATCCGGACGATCACCGACGAGGTGATGGCGGCGATCCAGCGGCTCACCGGCCAGGAGTACGTGCCGCGCTACGCCCCGCCCCGGTCGACTGCCACCTGAAGCGCGGCGGGTCAGCCGGCGAGCAGGGCCGCCATCCGCTGCGCCTGCGCCTCCCAGCGCCACTCCCGCTCCACCCAGGCGCGACCCGCGGCGCCCAGTTGGCGCGCCAGGTCCCGGTCGGCGAGCAGCCGGGCCACCCGGTCCGCGAGCTGGGCGACGTCGCGGCCACGGACCACGTAGCCGGTCTCCCCCTCGCGCACCGCGTCCGGCGCGCCTCCGGAGTCACCGGCCACCACCGGCAGGCCCGTCGCGGACGCCTCCAGATAGACGATGCCGAGCCCCTCCACGTCCAGCCCACGGTTGCGGGTGCGGCAGGGCATCGCGTAGACGTCGCCGGCCGCGTAGTGCGCCGGCAACTCGGCCGCCGGCACCGAACCGGTGAAGACCACGTCCCGTTCCACCCCGGCCTGCCGGGCCAGCTTCTCCAGGGTCGCCCGGTACGGCCCGCCGCCGACGATCAGCAGCGCCGCGTCGGGCACCCGGCGGCGGATCTCCGGCAGCGCCCGGATCAGCATGTCCTGCCCCTTGCGCGGCACCAACCGGGACACACAGACCACCACCGGCCGGTCGGTCAGCCCCAGCCGGGCCCGGACGGGCTCGCCGTCCACGGTCGGGTGGTAGGTGTCCACGTCGACGCCGGGCGCCAGCCGGCGCAGCTCGGTCAGCCCGTCCAGCACACGGGCGAGCCGGCTGCGGGTGTATTCGCCGAGGTAGGTGGTGACGTCGACGCCACGACCGATCCGGCGCAGCGCCGGCCGGGCGGCGGGCAACGCCGCCCAACCCACCTCATGGCCGTGGGTCTGCGCCACCACGCGGCGCACCCCGGCCCGCCGACGCAGGCCGGCGGCGAGCAGCCCGAGCGGAGCCGCCGCGCCGAACCACACGGTGTCGCAGTCGTACGCGCGGGCCAGCCGCGCCGCCCGACGGGCGATCAGCGGAGTGGGCAGCAGCACCCGGGTGCGTTCCCGGATCACCTCGAACGGCTGGTCGGCGTCGAACTTCGCCGCCCCGCGCCAGCTCGACGCGTACACGACCACCGAGCCGGCCGGCTGACGCACCGCGAGGTTGTGCACGAAGGACTGGATCCCGCCCGGGCGGGGCGGGAAGTCGTTGGTGATCAGCAGCGTGCGGTTCATCGGCCGGCCTCCCGGGCGTACGCGCGGGCGGCGGCCATCCGCTCCACTGTGGACGGGTGTGAGGCCGAGTAGAGGTATTCCCAGCGCGGCGGGTCCGGGTCGCCGAGGTTGACCGAGCCGAGCCGGCGCTGCATCGACTCGAAGGCGACCGGGTCACGGGTGAGCGCGAGCGCGTGCGCGTCGGCCCGTGCCTCCACCCGCCGGGACATCAGCGCCTGCACCGGCGCGGCGACCAGCCCGGCCACCGTGACCAGGGCGACCAGCAACGGAAACGCGCGCGGGTGGGCGACCGAGTCGACGCCGGCCAGCCGTAGCAGCGGCCCCCAGGAGCCGAGCAGGTAGAGCGCCACCACCGCGGCGGCGGCACCGAGCGCCCCGGTCAGCGTGCCGGCCGCCACGTCCCGGTCCTTCGCGTGCCCCAGCTCGTGCGCCACCACGGCGGTCACCTCCGCCGGGGTGGCCTCGCGCAGCAGCGTGTCGTAGACCACCACCCGCCGGGTCGGCCCCAGACCCGAGACGTACGCGTTGACCGCCCGGGTGCGCCGGGAGGCGTCGGCGACCAGCACGTCGCGCACCGGCACCCCGTCGCGGGCGGCCATGCTCATCAGCTCGGTGCGCAGCGGGCCCTGCTCCATCGGTGTGAACCGGTTGAACACCGGCTCCACCAGCACCGGCAGCACGAACGACAGCAGCACCACCAGCAGGGCCGCGCCGCCCGCGCCGAACGCCCACCACCAGCGCGGCGCGAGCCGGATGACCGCGTAGAAGCCGAACAGCGCCACCGCGCCGATCACCGCGCTGACCGCGTACGACTTGAGCAGGTCGACCGCCCAGCCGCTCCAGCCGTTGGTGCTCAACCCGTAGCGGGTGAGCACGCTCTGCCGCCAGGCAGCGAACGGGAGGGTGAGCAGGTCGGCGACGAGCACCACGGCCAGCCCGCCGAGCACGGCCTGCGCGGCCCAGTGCCCGCCGAACGGCCGGCCCACCAGCTCGACCAGGCGGCTGCCCAGCGGGGTCAGCCCGAGCGCGAGAGCGACCAGCAGGCCGACGACGAGCGCGGTGTAGCCGCCGGGGCGCAGCGCGGCGCGGAACTCCCGCCCCTTGGCCACCTGCTCGGCGGGCAGGTCGCCCAGCGCGGCGAGCTGGTCGGCCCGGGGCGCGGGCGGCCGGTGCCACGGGATCAGCAGCGCGGCGGTCACCACCAGCGCGACGGTCAGCCCGGCGAGGGTCAGCAGCGCCCAGGCGCGCGGAGTCACGCGGACACCGCCGCGCCGGCCGCGCGACCAGCCGTGGCACCGCCGCCGAAGACGGACACGCTGCCGGAGGCGAGCACGCCGCCGGGGATGGACACGCTGCCCGAGACGAGCATGCCGCCGGAGACGGGGACGCCGCCGGAGACGAACAGGCCGCTGAGAACGGGCACGCCGCCGGAGACGTTCACGCCGCCGCCCGCCGCAGCGCCGACGAGCGTGTCGTCGACGGGCCTGCCGTCGTCGCGTCGTACCCCGCTCATGCCGCCGCTCCTCCCGCCGTGACCGCCCATCCTATGGCCCGCGAAAAGGTCGCATTCGGGCGCGGTCTCGCGCTCAGGCGACCCGGCGGGTGTCGCGACGGCCGGCCTCGCCGGGACGCTCGGGCGTGGCCAGCACCTCGACGTCGAAACCGGCCCGGGCGAGCACCTCGATCGCCTGGACCTCGGCGGCGACCAGACCGGCCGCCGGCGACGTCTCGTCGAACAGGGCGGCCAGCAGGCAGCCGGAACAGCCGTCACCCCGCCTCGCGCACCCGTCGCAGTCGATGAGCATCACGCCTCCTGATCGCTCGCGACGCACGGCCGGCGCACCTTGTGGTCGCCACCCGAGCACCGTCGGTCACATCGACGGTATCCACCGGGTACGACAGAACCGCCCGCACCGGCCGTTGCGGGCTAGATCCACTCCAGATCCGCGATATCGGGGTATCCCGGCCAGCCGGACACCCCGACGTCACCGATCTCGTGTCGATCACGCCGAGCGGCGTTCTGTTTGGACCGCCGGCCGCACGGGCACCGGACGACAGTGGTCAACGCCGATGCGTCCTCCGTCGTGGACTTCCACTACTCGCCGCGCCGACACCGCACCGCCATGGTCCTCGTCGCGCTCGCCGCCGCGGCCCTCGTCACCGCCTACGCGGTGGTGTTCGATGAGCCGTGGTGGCAGGTGCTGCTGCGGTTCGGCTTCATCGCCGTCGCCGCCTCGTTGACGCTCCGCTGGTCAATGCGCCGTCAACCTCGCCTGCCCCTGCGGTTGACCGAGGAGGCGCTGCACCTGACCGGACCGGGCGGCACCACACTCACCATCGACTGGGCCAACGTGGCAAGCGCCCAGGTCCGAGGCGCGCTGGATCCTCGACTGGTGGTCAGGCCACTCGACCCCCGGCGGACCCGGCCCCCGATGCAGCCCGGCCAGTGGTCGACACCCGGACGCGGGCAATACGAGCTGGTCGTCCAGCTCACCTGGATGACGCCGGACCGCGACGTCCTGCGCCGCGAGCTGGCGCGGCGGCTGTCGACCACGTGACCGGCATCGACCCCGAGCGCCCGCGCCGCCGCCAACCCGCGCCGTCAGCCCTGCGCGTCGAGGTCACGCAGTGCGTAGCGGAGGTGCTCCCACTCCTCGTCGAAGATCACGTGAAGGCAGTGCAGGACGGACACGATGTGCTCGGGCCACCACGCGCTCGGCCGGGACTCGGCGAGCAGGTCCGGCGTGGCGGTCGCGAGGAAGTCGCGCACCATGGCCTGCCGTTCGGCGCGCACCGCAAGGACCGCCTCGAAGGTCGGCTGCTCCGTGGCGAAGACCGACATGTCGAAGCCGTCGGTCTCGTACTCGACGTGTGACTGACCGAGCGGGTGGAACGGCTGCGGTAGGCGCAGGACCGCCTTGCCCAGCCACGCGTCGGCGGCGAACGCGAGATGCCGCAACGTCTGCGCGAACGACCACTCGCCGCCGACCGGGACGTCGGCCGCGCCGTCGGGCATGGATTGGACCCGGTCGACCGCCGCCGCCCAGGCCCGTTCGAGCGCCGCCCACGCCGCGCGCAGGTCGGCCGGGTCGGTGGCGTGCCTCAGGTCGCGGCCGGGGAACCGGCGGTTGAGCTCGGCCTCGACGAGCGGCACGACATCGACGCCGTTGACCAGGAGCGCGCCGTCGGCCAGCCACGGCGCGTCGATGTCCAGACCGGCCACGTCGACGCCGCGCATCACCGCGCCCGCCAGCGTCGACCTGGTGAACCGCGCACCGCGCAGGTTTCGGTCGACGAAGACCGTGACGTCGTCCTGAATCATCGCGACTCCCCTCCCCCGGCGGTCGCGGCGATGCTAGCGCGCGCGTCCGACAGGCACGGGCCGGCGCGGTCAGGAGCGGGCGAGCCGCCGCAGCAGCGAGTCGGCGCCCAGCGGGTACGCCCCGTGCCGGCGTACCCCGTCGGCGACCTCGCGGTCGGAGGAGACCACGACCACCGGCCGGCCCGCCGGCTCGGCGCGGACCAGGCGCCGGATCAGCTCGTCGGCGGTCTCGCCCTTGCGGGAGAAGAGCACCCGTACGCCACGCGGCGCCGGCGGCAGCCCGTGCATCCGTTCCGCCCCGTCGAAGACCACGGTGACCTCGTCGCCGGTCTGGGCGGCGATCCCGCCCAGGCCGGTGATCAGGCGTTTGCGCTGCTGTTCCAGGGACATCTCGCCGAAGCCGCGCTTGGTGACGTTGTAGCCGTCCACCACCAGGTGCGCCCGGGGCAGGGCGAGCAGCTGGTCGAGCCGGGCCGGATCGTCGGTGTCCCGGGCGCGGGCGGCGGGGCTGGCCGGGGCGGTGCCCGGCTGCTCGGCGAACGCGTCGGCGACGAAGTCCGCAGGGAGCTTGTCGACCGGGTCGAGCGCCAGCTCGCGGCGCAGCCCGACGGCGGCCTGACCGATGGTCTCCAGCAGCAGCCAGAGCCGGGCGTCGTCGACCGAGCGGGCCTCCTTGGCGCTGGCCCGGGCCACCCCGGCGGCCGCCTCCGCCTCGGCCAGTCGGGCGCGGGCGCGGCGCAGCTCGGCGTCCACGTCGGCGCTGGCGCGGGCAGCCCGGCCGCGTTCGGTGGCCAGCAGCTCGGTGGCCCTGCGCTCGCGGGCCTGGGTTTCCCGCAGGGTGCGGGCCAGCTGCCGGGACTCCTCGCGGAGCTGACCCAGCTCCTCACGGACGCGGGCCAGCTCGTCGCGGAGCTTCTCCGCCTCGACCCGGGCCACCGCCCGGTCGTGCTCGGCGCGGGTGGCGCGCTGCTCGGCCTCGCGGACCAGCTCGGCGACGACCGCGCTGTCCGCCTCGGCGCGCACGGCCGCGCCGCTGGCGTCGATCAGCTCCCGCCAGCCACGTGGACGGGCCAGGTAGGCCAGCGCGGCCACCTCGACCGGGTCGGCGGCGGCGGGCGCGGTGCCCTCGACGACGGCCGCGCCAAGGTCACCGGCGTCGGCCAGGACACGGGCGGTGACCCGCTGCCGGAACAGGGGGTCGGCGGTGAGCTGGGCGGCGATGGCCGGGGCGCCGAGCCGGGCCCGCCGGTTCGGGGCGAACTTGGCCACCCGGCGCAACGGCACCGGGACCTCGTCGGCCGGGAGGGTGGGCAGCACCGCGGCGGTCAGCGCGACGATCCGCTGCCGGACCGGTTCGGGCAGTGTCGGTTCCGGCTCGACACCCGGGCCGTCGTCCGGCGCCGTCGGGGCTGGTGCGTCCGATGTGTCGGTGACTACGTTGTCGTCCGGGTTGCCCGCACCGTCGCGCGCGACCGGATCCTCCTGCGGGAGGTGGTCGTCGTACGGCTCGGTGAGGGGCATGTGGCAAGTCTCCCACCGCGACCGGGCCCACCGCCCGGTGAGTGAGCCGATCTCTCATCCTAGCCCCATGCCGACTGGTGGGGCCGCTGTGACGGGAGTGTCGGACCGGCGCGCTAGCGTGCCGCCGATGGCACAGGCGGAGTACGTCCAGGAGTCCCTCGCCGGTCTCGACCCGGCGGTGGGCGGGGTGGACCCGGCGCTGCCGCTCTACGCGACCACGTTCGTGGTGGTCGACCTGGAGACCACCGGCGGCGCACCCGACGGCGGCGGCATCACCGAGATCGGCGCGGTCAAGGTGCGCGGCGGCGAGCAGTTGGGCGTGCTGGCCACCCTGGTCAATCCGGGGCAGCCGATCCCCCCGTTCATCACCGTGCTGACCGGCATCACCCAGGCCATGCTGCTGCCGGCGCCGCCGATCGAGCAGGTGCTGCCGAGCTTCCTGGAGTTCATCGCCGACGCGGTCCTGGTGGCCCACAACGCCCCCTACGACGTGGGCTTCCTCAAGGCGGCCTGCGCGAAGCACGGCTACCGCTGGCCCAACCCGCGCGTGTTGGACACGGCGGCGCTGGCGCGGCGGGTGCTGACCCGCGACGAGGTGCCCAACCGCAAGCTGGGCACCCTGGCGGCCTACTTCCGCACCGCCACCCAGCCCACCCACCGCGCCCTGGACGACGCGAAGGCCACCGTCGACGTGCTGCACGGCCTGATCGGCCGGCTCGGCGGGCACCGGGTCGACACGATCGGCGACGCCATCGAGTTCGCCCGGGCGGTCACGCCGACCCAGCGCCGCAAGCGACACCTGGCCGAGGGCCTGCCCAAGGTGCCGGGTGTCTACATCTTCCGGGCCGCCGACGACCGGCCGCTCTACGTCGGCACCTCCGGCGACATCGCCACCCGGGTGCGCAGCTACTTCACCGCCGGGGAGAAGCGCGCCCGGATCTCCGAGATGCTGGCCGCGGCCGAGCGGGTCGAGGCGGTGGAGTGCGCGCACTCGCTGGAGGCGGAGGTCCGCGAGCTGCGGTTGATCGCCGCGCACGCCCCGCCGTACAACCGGCGGTCGAAATACCCGGAGCGGATGGTCTGGCTCAAGCTGACCGACGGGCCGTACCCCCGCTTGTCGGTGGTCCGCGACCTCTCCCCCACCGACACCGCCTACCTCGGCCCCTTCACCTCCCGGCGGGCCGCGGAGCTGGCCGCCGCCGGCTTCCACGACGCCGTGCCGCTGCGCCAGTGCACGCACCGGCTCTCCCTGCGCACCGTCACGCCGGCCTGCGCGCTGGCCGAGCTGGGTCGCTGCCCGGCGCCCTGCGAGCACAAGATCACCCCCGAGGAGTACGACCACCGCGCCGCGACGCCGTTCCGCGACGCCACCGCCAGCGACCCGCAGCCGGTGGTGGACGCGCTGCTGGCCCGGATCGACGTGCTCTCCCGCGACCAGCGCTACGAGGAGGCCGCCGTGGTGCGGTCCCGGCTGGCGGCGGTGCTGCGCGCCACCGTGCGGATGCAGCGGCTGGCCGCGCTGACCGGGATCGTCGAGCTGGCCGCGGCCCGGCCGGCCGCCCGGGGCGGCTGGGAGCTGGCCCTGGTCCGGCACGGGCGGTTGGCGGGCGCGGGGGTGTCCCCGCCCGGCGTCCACCCGCGACCCACGCTGAACGCCATCCGGGTCACCGCCGAGACGGTGTCGGGCGGGCACGGTCCGGTGCCGGCGGCCACGGCGGAGGAGTCCGAGCGCATCCTGTCCTGGTTGGAGCGACCGGAGACCCGACTGGTGGAGATGTCCTCCGGTTGGTCCTCCCCGGCGGGTGGCGCGGGGCGTTTCCGTGACCTGCTGGCGAAGGCCGAGAGCGGCGCGTCCCACCAACTCTCGACCGAACGCTCATGACCAAGTGACCGATCGGACTACGTCGACTCGCTTAGGCTGTTAGAGAAGTGCAGTCCTGCCCGATTCGTGGGCCTGCTCCCGGTCGCCGGGTTTCGGCGGCCGAGGGGCCGGGGTGAGGAGGTGTCCCTCGTGGACGTCGACGCCGGACACGGCGCCGCCCTGGGGGGCGCCCTGCCGACCCAGTCGGGTGAGCTGCCGCTGGCCCGCCGGCTGCGGTCGTTGCTCACCTGGCCGACCACCGACTCCGACCCGGTCACCCAGCTGGTCCGGACCCATCGCGGCATCCATGCCGGCACCGACCCGGCGGTGCTGCGCCGGGCGTACACCATCGCGGAGAACATGCACCGCGGGCAGTTCCGCAAGAGCGGCGAGCCGTACATCACCCATCCCCTCGCGGTGGCGCAGATCTGCGCCGAGCTGGGAATGGACACCACCACCCTGGTGGCGGCGCTGCTGCACGACACGGTGGAGGACACCCGCTACACGCTCCAGGCGCTCTCGGAGGACTTCGGCGGCGAGGTGGCCCACCTGGTCGACGGGGTGACCAAGTTCGACAAGGCGTTCTACGGCAAGGCCGCCGAGGCGGAGACGATCCGCAAGATGATCGTCGCGGCCGCCAAGGACGTCCGGGTGCTGATCATCAAGCTGGCCGACCGGCTGCACAACATGCGCACCCTCGGTGTCCGCTCCGCGGCCTCGCGGGAACGGATCGCCCGCAAGACCCAGGAGGTGCTGGTCCCGCTCTGCGACCGGCTCGGCATCCAGACCCTCAAACGGGAGCTGGACGACGTGGTGCTGCTGCACCTGGAGCCCGACGAGCACGCCCGGCTGGCCCGGCACGTGCACGACCGGCCGGGCTGGGACGCGTACCTCGACGCGGTGGTCAACCGGGCCCGGGTCGCGCTGCGCCGCAGCCGGGTGGACGCCGAGGTGAGTCCCCGGCCGCGGCACCTCTACTCGATCTGGAAGGACACCATCGCCGGCGGCCACACCGCGCCGTACGATTTGCCGCGCATCGCGGTGGTGGTCGACGGCCCGGCCACCGACTGCTACGCCGCACTGGGTGCGATCCACGGCACCTGGCGTCCGATTCCCGGCCGTTTCAAGGACTTCATCGCCTCACCGAAGAACAACCTCTACCGCTCGCTGCACACCAGCGTCTGCGGCCCGCAGGACCGCACCGTCGAGGTGCTGATCCGCACCGAGGAGATGCACCGCTCGGCCGAGTACGGCATCGCCGCCGACTTCCGCTTCCCGCGCTCGGGAAGCAGCAGCGCGGCGGCCCGCGCCGAGCAGCTGGACTGGCTGCGCCGGGTCCTGGACTGGGAACCGGACGCCGCCGACCCGGCGCAGTTCCTCGAGTCACTGCGCTGCGACCTCGCCGAGGGGCAGATCCAGGTCTTCGCCGACGGGCGGCAGGTCGTGCTGCCGGCCGGCGCCACCCCGGTCGACCTCGCCTACGAGCTGGGCAGCGAGCGGGGCGACCACTGCCTCGCCGCCCGGATCAACGGCCGGCTGGCGCCGCTGAGCTCGGAGCTGGACGAGGGCGACGTGGTGGAGATCTTCACCGAGAACGACGGGGACAACGGCTTCGAGGCCGGTGAGGCGCCGCGCGGCCCGCGTCGGGAGTGGCTCGACTTCGTCAAGTCGCCGCACGCGCAGATGCAGATCAACCGGTGGTTCGCCGAGCACACCGAGCCGGGCATCACGATCAGCGACAAGGTCCGGCTCGGCCGGGCCACCATCGGGCTCGCCCTGCGCCAGCACAACCGCGGCCTCGCCAGTGACCTGCCGCTGCTGCGCCTCTCCGAGGAGCTGGGCTACCCCGACCTGGAGACCCTGCTGGTCGCGGTCTTCGACCGCGTGATCGAACCGGACACGGTGGTACGCCAGCTCATCGACCTGGTCGACCATCGACAGTGACGGGCCGGGCCCCAGCGCGTCCGAAGGACATTCGTGACCACTAGCCTGGGGTCATGATCCCCCGTTCCCGCGCCACCGGTCGGGCCATCTTCTACCAGGCCTTCTACCGGCTGCCGCTGCCGGTGCGCCGTCGCCTGGTCCGGCTGGCCGTGCCCAAGTACATCGTCGGCGCGGTCACCCTGGTCCGGGACGCCGAGGCGACGGGTGCGGGTCGGTTGCTGCTGCTGCGCCAGCCGCCCGGCAAGGGTTGGTCGCTCCCCGCCGGCCTGCTGGATCGGGGTGAGGCCCCGGTGGTGGGCGCGGCTCGCGAGCTGTTCGAGGAGTCCGGCATCCGGCTCCCCCCGTCCCGGCTGCGCCCGGCGGTGCCGAACGCCGTCGTGCACGCCAGGGGTTGGGTGGATGTGGTCTTCGAGGCGGAGGTGCCGGCCTCCGACACCGAGCTGGTGGTCGACGGCGCGGAGGTCTTCGAGGCCGCCTGGCACCCGCTGGACGACCTGCCCAAGCTGACCTGGCCGACCGCCCGGCTGCTCGCCTACTACGACATCGGGCCGCTGGCCGGGCAGTTTCCGCCACCGGTGCCCGACACCACGCCGTGACCGGGGTGGCCGGCGCGCCGGCGACGGGCGACCGGGCGGGCGACCGACGCGCGGAGGTCTGCGCGGTGGTGCTGGCCGCCGGCGAGGGCACCCGGCTGCGCCCGCTCACCGAACGGGTACCCAAGGCGCTCTGCCCGGTGGGCAACGTGCCGCTGCTGGACCGGGCGCTGACCCGGCTGGCCGGGCTCGGCCTGGCCGGGCCCGAACGGGTCGCGGTGAACGCCTGCTACCTCGCCGACCAGGTGGTCACGCACGTCGGTGACCGCGCCCACCTGTCGGTGGAGCCCGGCGATCCGCTCGGCACCGCGGGCGGCGTGGCCAACCTGCGGGACTGGATCGACGGGCGGCCGGTGCTGGTCGGCAACGCCGACGCGTACCTGGCCGACGCCGGTTCTCCGCCGGGCCCGGACGTGGCCGCGCTGCTGGACGGCTGGGACGGGCACGGGGTACGCCTGCTCGGTCAGCCCGCCGCGGACCCGGCGGCGCCGGGCACCTTCGCCGGGCACTGTTTCACTGGCTTCTCGCTGCTGCCCTGGCGGCTGGTCCGCGACCTGCCGGTGGTCTTCTCCGACCTGGTGCGCGCGGTGTGGCGGCCGGCCGAGGCGGCCGGCGCGCTGGAGGTGGTGGCCTACCCGGGCACCTTCTACGACACCGGCACCCCGGCCGACTACCTGGCGGCCAACCTGCACGCCGCCGCCGGCGGCACCCTGATCGACCCGTCCGCCACGGTGACCGGTCGCTGCGTGGAGTCGGTGGTCGGCGCCGGTGCGCGGGTGGACGGCGACGTGCGGCGCACGGTGGTCTGGCCGGGCGCGACGGTGCGCGACGGCGAGCGGCTGCGCGACGCGATCCGCGCCGAGGACGGCCGGACCGTCCCGGCCACCGCGCGCGGCTGAGCCGGGACGCCTCCCGCCTCCGGGCCGGGCGGAAACATCTAGCATGGGCGACGACGCCGACGAACGGAGAAATGCCCCGTGATCACCGCGATCGTGCTGATCGACTGCGCCACCGATGCGATCCCCGAGGTGGCGGAGAACCTGGCCAACCTCCCCGGCGTCAGCGAGGTCTACTCGGTGGCCGGGCACGTCGACCTCATCGCCATTGTCCGGGTCCGCGAGTTCGACCAGATCGCCCAGGTCATCGCGGGCAGCATCTCCAAGGTGCCGGGTGTGCTGAACACCGAGTCGCACATCGCGTTCCGGGCGTACTCCCAGCACGATCTGGAGGAGGCGTTCGCGATCGGCCTGGCCAGCGCCGACTGACGCGCCGAACGGGCGCCGGGCGCACGGCGGCCGGCCCACCACGCGGGTGGGCCGGCCGTCTGCTGTCGCTACGTCAGCTCTCGCTGGGAGCCGGCGACTCGGTGGTGCCGCCGCCCGGAGCCGGCGACTCGGTGCCACCGCCCGGAGCCGGCGACTCGGTGCCGGTGCCACCCGGAGCCGGCGACTCGGTGCCGGTGCCGCCCGGGCTGGGCGTACCGCTGGCGCTGGTCTGCGGAACCGGGATGCCCAGCTGGTTGGCGAGCTGGACCAGTTCGTCGTAGTGCGTCTGCAGGATCGGCAGAGCGGTCTGGGCCAACTGGACCACGGACTGCTCGGAGCCCTGCGAGATCTCCGTCTGGGTGGCCTGGATGGACTGGACGTGTCCGGCCAGTTCGCTGGTCACCCACAGCCGGTCGAACTCCGCGCCGCTGGCGTTGTTCAGCTGGTCGATGACGGCCTGCTGATCGGCGCTGGGCTCGTTCGGCAGCTCCACCCCGAGCTGGGATGCGGTCTGCTGCACCGTCTGGTCCAGCTGGGTGTGGTCGGTCTTCAACATCGCGCCCAGGTCCTTGACCCCCTGGTTCTGGCCCTTCTGCTGGGCCAGGTCACCGGCGGTGATTTCGAACAGGTTGACCTGGTGCACCGCCTGCAGATACTGGGTGTCCTGCGTTGACGGCTGTGCCGCGGCCTGCGCGGCCGCAGCCGGCGCGACGCCGACCAGTACCAGCGCGGCCAACAGGCCGAGGCGTTTGATACCCAACATGCTTCCCCCCCTTGAGACGTTGGACCGCACGGATACCCGGCTCACCGGGGTTATTCCTGCGATCGCCCGTCGCGCGGGGTCTACCGGTCGCGCCGTGGCCGTCCCACTCCTGGCCGGATGGGCGGTGGACGCGGATGCGACGTGGCGCCCGCCGGAATTCCGGCGGGCGCCACGTGACGGTGCGGTCGGGGGATCAGCGGCGGCTCTCGCCGCTGCCGATCTCCTCGCGCTCGGGCCGGGCCTCGACCGGCGGGTGTCCCGGCGAGACCGGCGCCTCGACCGGCTTCTCGATCGGGTAGAAGAAGCCCCGGACCGCCGGGCCGAGAGCCCCGAGCCGGTTCATCTTCTTGGGGACCACCCAGCCGACGTACTCCAGCTCGCCGTGGCCGTCCGCGTGCCCGTTCGCCGAGCTGAGCGGCTGGTGCACCTCGACGAACCGGCCGTCCGGAAGCCGCCGGATGATGCCGGTCTCCACGCCGTGCGCCAGCACCTCCCGGTCGTGCTGCTGCAGACCGAGGCAGAGCCGGTAGGTGATGTAGTACGCCAGCGGCGGGACCACCAGCAGGCCGATCCGGCCGGCCCAGGTCATCGCGTTCAAGCTGATCTGGAACTTGTCGGCGATGACGTCGTTGGCGCCGGACAGCGTCAGCACGACGTAGAACGACACCGCCATGGCGCCGACCGCGGTCCGGGCCGGAACGTCCCGGGGCCGCTGGAGCAGGTTGTGGCTCTTGCGGTCCTTGAGGTGCCGGGCCTCCAGGAACGGGTACATCGTCGACAGGCCCACCAGGATGCCGGGCAGCACGACCGTCGGCCAGAACAGCGGCGGGATGACGTACCCGTCGCCGATCGGAATGGGAATCTCCCAGGCCGGCATGAGTCGGGTCGAACCGTCGAGGAACATGACGTACCAGTCCGGCTGGCTGGCGGCCGAGACCACCCACGCCTCGTACGGGCCGAACAGCCAGATCGGGTTGATCTGGAACAGACCGCCCATCAGCGCGATGACGCCGAAGACGACCATGAAGAAGCCGCCCTGCTTGAGCGCGTACCGCGGGAACATCCGCTCGCCGACCACGTTGCCGTTGGTCCGGCCGGGGCCGGGCCACTGGGTGTGCTTCTGCTTGAAGACCAGGCCCAGGTGGACGCTGATCAGCGCGACGAGCAGACCCGGGATGAGCAGCACGTGGGCGATGAAGAACCGGCTGATGATGATCGTGCCGGGGAACTCACCGCCGAAGATCGACGACGTGAGCCAGGAGCCGATCACCGGAATGGACAGCATGATCGCCGAGGCGATCCGCAGGCCGGTGCCGGACAGGCCGTCGTCCGGCAGCGAGTAGCCGGTGAAGCCGGCCAGGAAGCCGACCCAGAACAGCAGCGAGCCGATGATCCAGTTGGTCTCCCGCGGCTTGCGGAAGGCACCGGTGAAGAAGACCCGCAGCATGTGCACGACGATCGCGGCCATGAACAGCAGCGCCGACCAGTGGTGCATCTGCCGCATCACCAGGCCGCCGCGGACGTCGAACGAGATGTCCAGGCTGGAGGCGTACGCGGCGGACATCGGCGTGCCCTGCAACGGGGCGTAGCTGCCGTCGTAGACCACCTCGGTCATCGCCGGCTCGAAGAAGAAGGTCAGGAACACACCGGTCAACAGCAGGACGATGAACGAGAACAGCGCGATCTCGCCCAGCAGGAAGGACCAGTGGTCCGGGAAGACCTTGTTCAGCAGCCGGCGCAGCGGGGTGGCCACCTGGAAGCGGTCGTCCACTCCCACCGCGGCCTTGCCCGGCGTCGCTGCCAGGTCAAACTTTCGACGCTTCATGGCCGCTCCCAGAAATCAGGCCCGACGGTCTCGGTGTAGTCGGACTTCGCCACGAAGAAGCCCTCGGAGTCCACCTCGATCGGCAGCTGCGGCAGCCGCCGGCTGGCGGGGCCGAAGACGGGCCGGGCGTTGTCGGTGATCAGGAACTGGGACTGGTGGCACGGGCAGAGCAGCCGGTTGGTCTGCTGCTCGAACAGGCTGGCCGGGCAACCGGCGTGCGTACAGATCTTGGAGAACGCCGCGTAGTTGCCCCACATGTAGTCGCCGTGGCCGATTTTCTCGTTGGCCCGGCGCGAGTCCTGCGCGTCGGAGTCCCGCAGGTGGATCAGCAGCGTCGGCGAGTCGGCGTGCCGGTTGCTCACGCCGTGCTCGATGCCCGGGAAGACGGTCAGCTGGCCACCGCTGCTGATGTCCGCCGGACGTACCGGTCGGCCGTCCTCGCGCACCAGGCGGATCCGCTCGCCGCCCTCGGCCGGGGCGAAGCCGGTGGTGAACATCTGGTTGTTCTTGTGCGGCTGGGAGATCAGACCGCCGACCAGCGGCGCGGCGACGACCGCGGCGACCGGCGCGAGACCGGCCAGCAGCGAGATGCCGAGCAACGGGCGACGCTTCACACCCAGCTCGTCGGCCATGTAGAGCATGGTCTGACCGGTGATGGTGCGGCCGTCCGCGTCCACCGCGCCCTCGTGCCGGTCCTGGATCGAGACCTCCTTGGGCAGCAGCTTCTTGCCCCAGGTCAGGATGCCGAAACCGACGGCGAGCAGGGCCACGCCGAGGGTGGCGCCGAGCAGCGGAGTGTAGAACTTGTCACCGCCGCGGCCCGGCTCGTACTGCCACGGCCACCAGATGTAGATGGCCAGGAAGGCGGTCGCCGCCAGGCCGGTGATCAGGAAGAACCCGGCCACCACCCGGGTCAGGCGGCGCTCGGCCTTGGTGCCGGGCTGCACCTGCGGCTCGTAGTGGACGATTTCGATGTCGTCCCGGCGTGCGCCTTCGCGCACGATGTCGAACCGGGTCAGCCCGGGGGTGTTCACGTCGAGCGGCTCCCGGCCCTGCTGGGCCTGGTGCTCGGTGTGGGTGCTCATGCCGTCACCTCGCTACGGGTGGCGCCGAGCGGCACCACGGCACTGAATCGGATGCTCCGCTCGGTCACGACTTACCCGCAATCCACAGGCTAGCGAAGACGAGCGCCACGATGCCAACCAGGAAGATCGCCAGGCCCTCGGTGGACGGCCCGTACCGGCCGAGGTTGAACCCGCCCGGGTCCTGGTCGTGCTTCAGGGTCTCCTGGATGTACGCGATGATGTCGGCCTTCTGCTCCGGCCGGAGCTGGTTGTCACCGAACACCGGCATGTTCTGCGGGCCGCTCAGCATCGCCGCGTAGATCTGCCGGTCGGTCGCCGGGCGCAGGCTCGGGGCGAACTTGCCCGAGGAGAGCGCGCCGCCACCGCCGCCGAAGGCGTGGCACTGCGAGCAGTTGATCCGGAACAGCTCACCGCCGGAGGCGATGTTGCCGTCCTCACGGAGGTTGTCGCCCTCCGGAACGATCGGGCCGCCGCCGAGCTCCTGGATGTACTGGGCCAGCTGGCGGGTCTGCTCGTCGTTGAAGAGCGGGGGCTTGCGGTGCGCCTGGGCCTCCTGGCGGGCCAGCGGCATGCGGCCGCTGCTGACCTGGAACTCGACCGAGGCCGCTCCGACACCGATCAGGCTCGGTCCGCGGCCCTCGACGCCCTGGGCGTTGCGTCCGTGGCAGGTCACACAGCTCACGTCGAACAGCGCCTTGCCCTCGGCGGCGGCGCCGGTCAGCGGCGGGTTGTCCTGCGCCTGCGCGCCGGGGGCGAAGACGGTGTAGGCGCCGCCGGCGAGCATCAGCGCGGCGAACAGCCGGACCGCGGCGCCCAGCCGGCGGCGGCCCCTGCTGCGCGCGGCCGGCCGCTCGCGCAACCGCGCGAGCAGACCGCGTCGGCGGTCGTTGTCAGAAGTCATGAGCTGTGTCCTTAACCGGTTGGACCTTGTCTCAGGGGACGGAGCAGCGGCGCGGTTCGTGACGCGCCAAGATCACTGAAGCCAGTAGATCATGGCGTACAGCCCGATCCACACGACGTCGACGAAGTGCCAGTAGTACGACACGACGATCGCCGAGGTCGCCTGCGCCGGGGTGAACCGGCCCATGGTGGTACGGACCATGAAGATGATGAAGGCGACCAGACCGCCGGTCACGTGCAGGCCGTGGAAGCCGGTGGTCAGGTAGAACATCGAGCCGTAGCCGTCTTCGTTGATCTTGACGCCTTCGTGCACCAGCGTGCGGTACTCGTTCAGCTGGCCGAGCACGAAGATCAGGCCCATCACGAAGGTGATGGTGAACCAGCGCCGCAGCGCGTGCACGTCACCCTTCTCCGCCGCGAAGACACCGAGCTGGCACGTCACCGACGAGAGCACCAGGATCACGGTGAAGGTGGTCGCGTACGGGATGTTCAGGTGCTCGGTGTGCTTCTCCCACTGCTCCGGCGCAGCCGCGCGGATCGAGAAGTACATCGCGAACAGCGCCGCGAAGAACATGAGTTCGCTGGAGAGCCACACGATCGTCCCGACGCTGACCATGTTCGGTCGGGTCAGAGAGTGGATCCGGCTCTTGTCAATGGCTGGGGCCGCAGTCACGCCGTCATTATTGCCCCTGACCGGGGCCGGCGATCAGCGGGGTGGCAAACCTGCGCCTTCCGTGGCCCGAGCGTCCGGGTCCGCTTCGCCTGGCCTAGCCTGAAAAGCGTGCTGCACGTCGATCCGATCTTCGCCGCCACCTCGGCCGTCCCGGCCGAGGTGCTCGCGGCCACTCCGGCGACCCCGCCCCCGTTCACCGTCGGCGCGGTGCTGACCGAGACCCGGCTGGACAGCTGGCTGGCCGTCGGCCTGGTGCTCGCCGCCGGCCTCTACCTCTACGGGGTGCACCGGCTGCGCATCCGCGGCGACCGCTGGCCCATCTCCCGTACCGTCTTCTTCCTGGGCCCCGGCCTGGGCGGCATCGCGCTGGTCACGGTCAGCGGGCTGCACGCGTACGACACCGCGCTCCTGTCGGTGCACATGGTCCAGCACATGGTGCTGTCGATGGTGGCGCCGATCTTCCTGGCGCTCGGCGCGCCCATGACGCTGGCCCTGCGGACCCTGCCGGTCCGGGCACGCAAGCGCCTGCTGGCGATCGTGCACAGCCGCGTCGCCCGGGTCTACAGCTTCCCGCTGGTGGCGTTCGCCATCTTCGTGGTCAACCCGTTCGCGCTGTACTTCAGTGACCTGTACCGCTTCACCCTGGAGCACGCCTGGGCGCACGAGCTGGTGCACGCGCACTTCATCATGACCGGCTGCGTGTTCTTCTGGCCACTGCTCGGCCTCGACCCGCTGCCGGGCCGCTGGCCGTACCCGGCGCGGGCGCTGCTGATGCTGCTCTCCGTGCCGTTCCACACCGTGCTCGGGCTCACCATCATGCAGAGCAGCACGCTCTTCGGCGGCGACTGGTACCCGTCGCTCAACCTGAGCTGGTCCGACCCGTGGAACGACCAGGTCGTCGCCGGCGGCATCCTGTGGGCCGGCGGCGAGTTCGTCAGCGTGACGATGCTCGCGGTGCTGGTGGTGCAGTGGATCAAGCAGTCCGAGCGGGAGGCCCGCCGGGTCGACCGCGAGCTGGACCGCCAGGAGGCCCGCGAACGCGCCGCCGGCACCCCGGCCTGAGCTGCGCGGACGGTACGCCGGACCGCCGGCGACGGGCGGGATGTCGACTACGTCACGTGGACCGGTACGATCGGCGGGCAGCTACGAGGTGGGAGCCAGTCCAGCCATGAGCGATCGTCAGTGCACCGTCCTGCTCTACAGCGACGACCCGCAGGTCCGTGACCGGATGCGGCTGGCCGTCGGCACCCGGCCCGCGCCCGGGCTGCAGATCGAGTTCGTCGACGCGTCGACCTACGCCGAGACCGTCCGGCTGGTCGACGACTACGAGATCGATCTGCTGCTGCTCGACGGCGAGGCCAGCCCGGGCGGCGGCATCGGCATCGCCCGGCAGATCAAGGACGACCGGGACGACGCTCCCCCGACCTGTGTGGTGATCGCTCGCGCCGCCGACCGATGGCTCGCCGCGTACGCCGAGGTCGACGCGACGCTGGTGCACCCGCTCGACCCGGTGACCACCGGCAGCACGGTGGCCGAGCTGCTGCGGACGCACGCACCCGCCTGACGTCCCCCCGCTCCGGCACCGCCTCGGCGCCGGACTGGCCGGCGCCGGTTCCAGCCCACCCGCACTTCGCACGCTCGGGAGGCCCGCCATGGGCGATCGGACCTGGCCGCACCTGCTCAACGCGCTGCTGCGCGGCGACGAGCTCTCCACCGCCGACACCGCCTGGGCGATGGGCGAGATCATGGCCGGTTCGGCGGGCGCCGCGCAGGTCGCCGGCTTCGCCGTGGCGCTCCGGGCCAAGGGCGAGACGTCGGCCGAGCTGGCGGGGCTGGTGGAGACGATGCTCAGTCGGGCCGTCCCGGTCGAGCTCCCCGACGAGCTGCGCTCCACGGCGCTGGACGTGGTGGGCACCGGGGGTGACCTCGCGCACACGGTCAACATCTCCACCATGGCCGCGCTGGTGGTGGCCGGCGCCGGTGTCCGGGTGGTCAAGCACGGCAACCGGGCCGCGTCGTCCTCCTGCGGCACGGCCGACCTGCTGGAGTTCCTCGGCGTCCCGCTCGACCTCGACCCGGACGCGATCGTGCGCTGTGTCACCGAGGCCGGCATCGGGTTCTGCTTCGCCGCCCGGTTCCACCCGGGCATGCGGCACACCGGCCCGATCCGGCGGGAGCTGGGCGTGCCCACCGTCTTCAACTTCCTCGGCCCGCTGACCAACCCCGCCCGGCCGCGCGCCGGCGCCGTCGGCTGCTTCGACTCCCGCATGGCCCCGGTGATGGCCGGCGTGTTCGCCGCCCGCGGCGACTCGGTGCTGGTGATGCGCGGCGAGGACGGGCTGGACGAGTTCACCACCGCCGCGCCGACGCGGGTCTGGGCGGCCCAGGGCGGCACCGTACGCGAGGCCGTGCTGGACGCGACGGACCTCGGGGTACCCCGGTCCACCCTCGCGGATCTGCGCGGCGGTGACGCCGCGTACAACGCCGGCGTGGCCCGCCGCCTGCTGGCCGGCGAGACCGGCCCGGTCCGGGACGCGGTGCTGGTCAACGCGGCGGCGGCACTGGCCACCCAGGGCCCGCTGGACGGTGACCTGACCGAGGCGCTGCGCGCCGGCCTGGACCGCGCCGCCGAGTCGATCGACTCCGGCGCGGCTGCCGCCACCCTCGACCGCTGGATCGAGACCGCCACCACCGCCTGACCCGCCGCGCACTGCACCCGCCGCGCACTGCACCCGCTGTGCCCTGCACCCGCTGCGCCCTGCACCCGCTGCGCCCCGCCCGCACCGCCGCTCGCGCCTGCCCGCGAGCGACGGTGCGCGGGGAATTGTCGGACCCGGGTGGGAAACTACAGCCGAGTAGTTCTCCGCTCCCGTTGTGCGTTGCTGTCGCGTCGGGGGCGGGCCGCCCGGAGTGAGAGGAGACGCCCCGTGTCAGATCGCGAGCTCTACTGCGACGTCTGCGAGGGCGTGGCGCCGTTCGAGGTGCCGCCCTGTGTCGACGGCCACGGCACCGACTGTCCCGAGCTGATCTGCACCGGCTGTGGCGCCGCCGTGGTCATCGCCACCTTCACCAGCCCCGTCACCCGGCTGGCCGACCGCCGACGCCGCCAACCCACCCGCCACGCCGCCTGACGACCCGGCCACCCGACCCCGCCGGGCCACGCCGCCGCTCGATCAACTCGGTGTCGCCGATGGTGCGGTATCCCGCCGCGCTGACACCCCCACACCGGCGAGGTGGGTCGATCACCTGTCAGTGGCCCGGGCACGACGAAGGCCCGCTCCCCCTGAAGGGAAACGGGCCTTCGTGCTGCCATGACGTGGCCGCGACGGCGACCGGGGTGGGTCAGTGCTCGGCGGTGCGCCGGGTGCCGCTGTAGTACTCGAACAGCAGCCCGCAGGCGGCGAAGACGACCGCCACCATACCGAGGCCGACCAGCCAGAGCTGCCAGAACACCAGGCCCATGCCGGCGATCGCGGCGGCCAGTGCCAGCCCGAACGGCCAGTAGCTGCCGGGGCTGAAGAAGCCGACCTCACCGGCGCCGTCGGCGATCTCGGCGTCCGGCCGGTCCTCGGGGCGCAGGTCGATACGGCGGGAGACGAACCAGAAGAAGCCGCCGCACATCGTGCAGAGCAGGAAGGACAGCAGCAGTGCCACCGTGCCCACCCACTCGACGCCGCCGGACTCACCGGCCGTCCAGGCGCCGTAGAGGATCGTGGCGCCGAGCAGGAACGTGGCGATGATCAGGAAGATACGCCATTCGGTCTTCATGCCGCCGCCTCAGCTTCCCGCGCCAGCCGGAGCGTTGTCCGGGTTGAAGTTGCTCTGCGTCCGCCTGGTCTCGAACGGCACCGTGGTCTCCGCGTACGGCTTCTCACCGATGGCGGTCAGCGCGTCCTGGGTGGACTTGCCGCTCTGCTTGGCAGCCAGGAACTGGTCGTACTTCTCCGGCGAGACCACGCGCAGCTCGAAGTTCATGAACGCGTGGTAGCTGCCGCACAGCTCGGCGCAGCGGCCGACGTAGGCACCCTCGGTCTCCAGGCTGGAGACCTCGAACACGTTGCGGATCTTGCCGGGCATGACGTCCCGCTTGAACAGCAGCTCCGGCACCCAGAAGGAGTGGATGACGTCGCGGCTGGTCTCCTCGAACCGGATCGACCGGTTGGTCGGCAGCACGAGCACCGGGATGACCTCGCTGGTGCCGAGCGTCGACGCGGTGGTGCGGGCGTCGACGCCCTGCCCGTCGCGGTAGTTGAACTGCCAGTTCCACTTGAAGGCGACGACCTCGACCGTGACGTCGGGGTTCTTCGACAGCTTGTCCACGTCGGTCTGCACGATCGCCGTGTAGTAGAAGAGCACGGAGACGATCAGAATCGGCGCGATGGTGTAAAGGAACTCCATCGGCAGGTTGTAGCGGGTCTGCACCGGCAGCGCGTTGCCACGCTTGCGGTAACGCACGACGCACCAGAAGATCAGACCCCACACGAAAACGCCGACCGCGAGGGCGGCGATGCAGGAGGCGATCCACAGGTCGTACATCCGCCGGGACTCGGCCGAGATGCCGCCCTGCGGCCAGCCGAAGCCGTCGAACGCCTGGCCTACGTCACAGCCCGTGAGCAGGACCAGCAGCGCCACGCCACCGAGACCGAGCCCGGCCAGCCGACCAGCACCGCGCCGCCGGCGTCCGCCGATCCCTGGGGAAGCGCTGTGCCGTACGGCCGACGGCCGTACCTCCGAACTCCTTGCGACCACCTGGTCCTGCCTCCCTAGCGCGCCGCGGTGCGTCTTTCCTCAGCACCGACGGCAAAGGCGTCACCGACGGTCGCAGATTACTCGACCATGACGGACTCGGCCGTGGTGGGGTCACTGTCCGCCCCCCATCGGGGGGATACTAGGCATACCGCCGCGATAGCCTATTGATCTGTGAGCGCGGGGAGCGAGCCGGGGTTGCGAGCCCCGCAGTCGCGAACAAAGGCGGCACCGTGAGCGCGAGGAGCGAGCCGGGGTTGCGAGCCCCGCAGTCGCGAACAAAGGCGGCACCGTGAGCGCGAGGAGCGAGCCGGGGTTGCGAGCCCCGCAGTCGCGAGCAGAAGGTGGCACCGTGAACGCATCCCCGGTCTACCTGGACGCGGCGACCGCCGCGCCGACGCATCCGGTCGCCCGGCAGGCGCTGCTGGCGGCCCTCGACGACGGCTGGGCCGACCCGGGCAAGCTCTACGGCCAGGCCCGGCGGGCCCGGCAACTGCTCGACGCCGCTCGCGAGGCCACCGCGCAGACGCTCGGCGTCCGCGCGGACGAGCTGTCCTTCACCTCCAGCGGTACGACGGCCGCGCACGGCGCGGTGCTCGGTGGCCTGGCCGGACGGCGCCGGGTCGGGCCGACGCTGGTGCATTCGGCGATCGAGCATTCCGCGGTGCTGCACGCCGCCGAGCGGCACGTCGCGGCGGGCGGCGTCGCCAACCCGGTGCCGGTCGACCGGCTGGGCCGGCTGGACCTGACCGCCTGGTCGGACGCGGTCCGGGCTCCCGGGGTCGCGCTGGCCGCGCTGATCAGCGCCAGTCACGAGGTGGGCACGGTGCAACCGGTCGCCGAGGCGGCCGCCGCCTGCGCCGACGCCGGGGTGCCGCTGTACGTCGACGCGGCGCAGTCGGTCGGCCGGGTGCCCCTGCCGGCGGGCTGGTCGGTGCTCACGGCCAGCGCGCACAAGTGGGGTGGCCCGCCCGGGGTGGGGCTGCTGGCGGTCCGCAAGGGCACCCGCTGGGAGTCGCCGTGGCCGGCCGACGAGCGGGAGGGTGGGCGTACCCCCGGCTCGGTGAACCTGCCCGCGGTGGTGGCCGCGGCGGCGAGCCTGCGCGCGGCGGCGGCCGACGCGGCGGCCGAGGAGACCCGGTTGGCGCCGCTGGTGGACCGGATCCGGGCGCGGGTCGCGGCGGAGGTGCCCGACGTGGAGGTGGTCGGCGATCCGGTGCTCCGGCTTCCCCACCTGGTCACCTTCTCCTGCCTGTACGTCGACGGCGAGGCGCTGCTGCACGCGCTGGACCGGCGGGGTTTCGCGGTGTCGTCCTGCTCGTCCTGCACCTCGTCCACGTTGCGCCCGTCGCACGTGCTGGAGGCGATGGGGGTGCTCTCGCACGGCAACGTCCGCGTCAGCCTGCACCGGGAGACGACCGAGGCGGACGTCGAGCGGTTCCTCGCCGAGTTGCCCGGGATCGTCGCCGGGCTGCGCGCCGAGGCCGGGGTGGTGGGGCTGTGACGATGCCGGACGAGGTGCTCGACTGCCGTGGTCAGCGCTGCCCGCTGCCGGTGATCGCGGCGGCCCGACGGATGCCCGAGGTGCCGGTGGGCACGGTGGTGCGGGTCCTCGCCGACGATCCGGCCGCGGCGGTCGACATCCCCGCCTGGTGCCGAATGCGCGGCCAGGAGTTCGTGGCCGCCATAACCGGCCCGGACGGCCCCGCCTACGACATCCGCCGCGCCCACTGACGTGGTGCTCCGTGCCGGTGAAGCCGAGCACGCGGTGGCGCCGCTTCCACCCTGCTCTTGATCGTTGGCGGCTCAGCGGTCTTCGTCACGGCGTGTCGTGCTGCTGAGCGTCCAACGATCACGAAGCGCGGGGCAGGCGGGGCGGAGTGGTGGGGGCCTTGAGGATTTGCAGTGCCGAGGCATGCAGGTCCGTGTCACGGGCGAAGAGCGCCGGGCCGGGCGTGGGCCGCGGCTGGCCGTCGAGGCCGCTGAAGCAGCCGCCAGCCTCCTCGACGATCAGTGACGTTGCCGCGTAGTCCCAGACCTGCCCGCGCACCTGAACGGTGAGATCCAGTTCCCCACGGGCGACGAGTAGCGCGGCGTGGATGCTCCACGGGGCGGTCGTGGCCACCGCACTCAGCGGTGCGATCAGGTCACGTTCGGCCGGAGAGAGCTCCGCGTCGGTGGGAATGACACCGAGCCGGCTCCCCGCCAGGCCGTTGCGATCCGGACGGGAGGCGGAGATTCGCCGGCCGCCGGTCAGGCCTGCGCCGGAAATCTCCGCCTCGAAGGCGCCGCAGCCTCGCTGCGCCCACCACACCTTCCGCTGAGCGGGAACGACGGCCACCCCGACAACGATCTCGCCCGCCTCCTCGAGCGCGACGAGGACCAACCACCGGTCATCACCGTCGACGAAGAGCGCGGTGCCGTCGATCGGGTCGACGATCCAGCGGCGGCTGCCTCCGCCGGTCTGTCCGGCTTCCTCGCCGAGAACGGCGTCCTCTGGTCGGGCGTCGCCCAACACCTGCCGGATGGCGGCCTCAACCGCACGGTCGGCCTCGGTAACGACACTGCCGTCCGACTTGAGCTCCCGGGGAAGCTCGGCGAGGGCCGCGAAGTGGCGGAGGCCGACCGTAGCGCCGGCGAGCGCAGCGCGGCGAGCGAGCAGGAGGTCACTCACGGGAGGAGGTGCGGGCGGATCTCGTCGGCGGCGGTGTCGCCGTAGGACTCGGCGAGGCGCTTGACGAACAGGTCGCGGCGGACGTCGTACTCCTGGGTGCCGACGGTCTCCAGGACCAGGGTGGCCAGCAGCGAGCCGACCTGGGCGGCCCGCTCCAGACCGAGCCCCCAGGAGAGCGCGGTGAAGAAGCCGGCCCGGAAGCCGTCGCCCACGCCGGTGGGGTCAACCGCCCGGATCTCCCGCGCGATCGGCACGTGGATCGGGTCCATGCCGCGCCCGGCGATCTCCACGCCGTGCTTGCCCAGCGTGGTGACCCGCACCTTGACCAGCTCCAGGAGCTGGTCGTCGCTCAGCTGCGCCTTGCTCTGCAGCAGCGACTTCTCGTAGTCGTTGGTCATCAGGTACTCGGCGCCCTCGATCAGCGCCACCACGTCCTCGCCGGGCATGCGGGCGAGCTGCTGGGAGGGGTCGGCGGCAAACGCGTACCCGCGGGTGCGGCACTCGGCGGAGTGGCGCAGCATGGCCTCCGGGTCGTTGGCGCTGACCAGCACCAAATCGAGCCCGCCGAGCCGGTCGGCGACCGGGGAGAGTTCGATGTTGCGCGCCTCACTCATCGCGCCGGCGTAGAACGACGCGATCTGGCACATGTCGGTGTCGGTGGTGCAGACGAAGCGGGCGGTGTGCGCCACCTCGCTGGTGTGCACCGAGTCGCAGTCCACGCCGTGCCGCTCCAGCCACGAGCGGTAGTCGGCGAAGTCGGCGCCCACCGCGCCGAGCAGCACCGGGCGCAGCCCGAGCTGGCCCATGCCGAAGGCGATGTTCGCCGCCACCCCGCCCCGGCGGAGCACCAGGTCGTCCACCAGGAAGGAGAGGGAAACCTTGTGCAGCTGATCGGCGATGAGCTGGTCGGCGAAGCGACCGGGGAAGCTCATCAGGTGATCGGTGGCGATCGAGCCGGTCACGGCGATCTTCATGTCAACCCTCGGGGTCGGGAGCAGGGCGCGGTCAGACTACCGGCCCGGCCAACCGGTGGTGTCCGGTCGGTCGGACAACGGCAACCGGCCGGCAACCTGGCCGGTCAGGGCCGCCTCGGGGACCACTTTCACCCCACACGACGACGGGGCCGTCCCGCAGGACGGCCCCGTCGTGGTGGTGCGAGTTGCGACTCAGTTGAACGAGTCGCCGCAGGCGCAGGAGTTGCCCGCGTTGGGGTTGTCGATGGTGAAGCCCTGGGCGTCGATCCGGTCAGCGAAGTCGATCGTCGCACCGGAAAGGTACGGAGCGCTCATGCGGTCGACGACGACCTCGACACCACCGAAATCGGTGACGACGTCACCGTCGAGCGAACGCTCGTCGAAGAAGAGCTGGTACCGCAGGCCGGAGCAGCCACCCGGCTGCACCGCGACGCGGAGCCGCAGGTCGTCGCGGCCCTCCTGCTCGATCAGAGCCTTGACCTTCTGCGCCGCGACGTCGGTGAGGACGACGGAAGTAGGGGCCTTGGCCTCGGTCGACTCGGTCTGCGCTGGCGTGGTCACGTGGAAGTCTCCCTGCGCGGTATGGGTCCGGACGCACTGGCCAACGCCGCGCGCCGTCCAGTGATTCCCGGTGTGGTCCTTTTCCGATCGTACGCCGCCGCGGCCGGGCTCACCCGCGTGGCGTGACCCCCGACGCAGGTCGGCCCCGGTCGTGGCCGCGGAAGGCCCACCGGCCGAGCGCTCAGCGGCTCCACTGCCGGGCCAGCCGGGCGCCCAGCTCGCGCAGCCCGTCCGCCGGTCGGCTGAGCGCGGCGGCGAGCCCGCCGCCCTCCTCCCCGCCGAAGTGCTCGACCAGGCTGTACGCGTCGGTCACCCCCGCCGCGGCGGCCTCCCGCCGGCCGGTGCTCACCTGGCCGGCCACCACCACGCAGGGGACCCCGCGGTCGCGCGCGGCCCCGGCCACCCCGGCGACCACCTTGCCGCGCAGCGACTGGTGGTCGAAGGACCCCTCCCCCGTGATCACCAGGTCGGCGTTGTCCAGCGCGGCGTCCAGCCCGGTGGCCCGGGTGACCAGGCCGATGCCCGACTCGCAGCCGCCGCCCAGGGCGAGGATGGCCGCGCCGATGCCGCCGGCGGCCCCGCCGCCGGGCAGCGTGCCGAGCCCCGCCGGGCAGCCGGGCAGATCCCGCTCCAGCACCGCCGCGAAGTGCTCCAGCGCGGCGTCGAGCAGCAGCACGTCGGCCCGGTCGGCGCCCTTCTGCGGGCCGAACACGTTGCTCGCGCCGTGCAGGCCGAGCAGCGGGTTGTCCACGTCGGTGGCGGCGACCAGCCGGACCCCGCGCAACCGGGGCACGCCGTCCAGCGCGACGGCTGCGGCCAGCGCGGCCCCGCCGTACCCGAGCGCGGCGCCGGCGGCGTCGAGCGGGGTCACACCCAGCGCCGCCAGCATTCCGGCGCCCGCGTCGTTGGTGCCCGAGCCACCCAGCCCGATGACCACCGTCCGGGCCCCGCTCTCCACCGCGGCGGCCACCAGCAGGCCCAGCCCGTACGAGGTGGTGGTCTTCGGGTCACGTTCGGCGGTGGCGAGCAGGTGCAGCCCGCACGCCTGGGCGCTCTCCAGGTACGCCGTCGCGCCGTCGGCGGTGAGCAGGATCTCACCGGCCGCCGGCCGGCCCAGCGGGTCGACGGTGCGCACCGGCACCCGCCGGCCGCCGAGGGCCTCGGCGAGCACCTCCACGAAGCCCGGCCCACCGTCGGCGAGTGGCCGGATCAGCAGGTCGTCGCCCTCGGCGACGGTGCGCCAACCGGCGGCCACCGCGGCGGCCACCTCCGGTGCGGGCAGGGTGCCGGCGAACTTGTCCGGGCAGAGCAGCACTCGCATGCCCAGCAGTGTGGCAGCCCACACCGACGGAAGCCGCGCCGCGCTCGCGCTGTGGGACCATGGGTCACGTGACTTCGACCTGGGTGGAACCCTCCAACACGGCGACGGCTCTGCTGCTGCTCGGCCGGGGCAGCGACCCCGACACCGAGCGCGGCGTCGAGTGTCCGGGCGACCTTCCGGCGCCCAGCGATCCGGATCTGGTGGCCCGCGCGGCGGCGGCGAAGGCCAAGCTGGGCAGCAAGGTCTTCGTGCTGGGGCACCACTACCAGCGCGACGAGGTGATCCAGTTCGCGGACGTGACCGGCGACTCGTTCAAGCTCGCCCGGGAGGCCGCGGCCCGCCCGGACGCGGAGTACATCCTCTTCTGCGGCGTGCACTTCATGGCCGAGAGCGCCGACATCCTCACCTCCGACGCCCAGCGGGTGATCCTGCCCGACCTGGCGGCCGGGTGCTCGATGGCGGACATGGCCGTGCTGGGTCAGGTCGAGGCCGCCTGGGACACGCTGACCGAGCTGGGCATCGCCGGCGAGACGGTCCCGGTGACGTACATGAACTCCTCGGCCGACATCAAGGGTTTCGTCGGCCGCAACGGTGGCGTGGTCTGCACCTCCTCCAACGCCAGGCGCGCCCTGGACTGGGCGTTCGAGCAGGGGTCGAAGGTGCTCTTCCTGCCCGACCAGCACCTGGGCCGCAACACGGCGGTGCTGGAGATGGGCCTGTCGCTGGACGAGTGTGTGCTGTACGACCCGCACAAGCCGGGCGGCGGGCTCACCCCGGAGCAGCTGCGGGACGCCAAGATGATCCTCTGGCGCGGGCACTGCTCGGTGCACGGCCGGTTCACCCTGGACAGCGTCAACGACGTGCGCGAGCGGGTGCCCGGGGTCAACGTTCTGGTCCACCCGGAGTGTCGGCACGAGGTGGTCACGGCCGCCGATTACGTGGGCTCGACCGAGTACATCATCAAGACCATCGAGGCGGCCCCGGCCGGCTCGGCGTGGGCGCTCGGCACCGAGCTGAACCTGGTCCGCCGGCTGGCGCTGGCACACCCGGACAAGCAGGTCATGTTCCTGGACAAGGCGGTCTGCTACTGCTCGACGATGAACCGGATCGATCTGCCGCACCTGGTCTGGGCGCTCGAAGAGCTGGTCGCCGGCCGGGTGGTCAACCAGATCACGGTGGACGCCGACACCGCGCACCACGCCCGGGTGGCGCTGGATCAGATGCTCGCCCTGCCTGGCGCGGACACCCCGCCGCCGGCCACGGCCTGATCACGATCTGTAGCGCCCTTGGTACGCAAAAGTGCCGGATCACCGATTAATGCCACACACGCCGATGTGACCGAGTCCTTTTTCGTCACCGAGGGCTATGCTGCCGGAGCGACGACGCAAGCGGGCCGTTTCGATATGGCCGCATCCGGGGTAGCGAAGGGGTTCACGCTCCCCACCATCAACACGGCAGCACCGACGCGCTGGAGGTTGCGTTGACCGACGACGTCCTGGTCGTGCACGGAGGTACTCCGCTTGAAGGGCGGATCCGAGTGCGCGGCGCGAAGAACCTGGTTTCGAAGGCGATGGTCGCCGCGCTGCTCGGCGACAGCCCCAGCCGGCTGTTCGACGTGCCGAAGATCCGCGACGTCGAGGTGGTCCGGGGTCTGCTCGGTCTGCACGGCGTCAAGGTCACCGACGGCACCGAGGACGGCGAGCTCGTCTTCGACCCCGCCAACGTGGAGAGCGCCAGCACCGACCAGATCAACGTGCACGCCGGCTCCAGCCGGATCCCGATCCTGTTCTGCGGCCCGCTGCTGCACCGGCTCGGGCACGCGTTCATCCCGGACCTGGGCGGCTGCCACATCGGCCCCCGCCCGATCGACTTCCACCTTCAGGCGCTGCGGGAGTTCGGCGCCACGGTCGACAAGCGGCCCGAGGGTCTGCACCTGTCCGCGCCGAACGGCCTGCACGGGACCAAGTTCGCCCTGCCGTACCCGAGCGTCGGCGCCACCGAGCAGGTGCTGCTGACCGCGGTGATGGCCGAGGGTGTCACCGAGCTGCGCAACGCCGCGGTGGAGCCGGAGATCATCGACCTGATCTGCATCCTGCAGAAGATGGGCGCGATCATCAAGGTGCACACCGACCGGGTGATCGAGATCCAGGGCGTGCCGAAGCTGCACGGCTACACCCACCGGCCGATCCCGGACCGGATCGAGGCGGCGAGCTGGGCCGCCGCCGCGCTGGCCACCCGCGGCCACGTCGAGGTGCTCGGCGCGCAGCAGGCCGACATGATGACCTTCCTGAACATCTTCCGCTCGGTCGGCGGCGAGTACGAGGTCACCGACGCCCGCGCGCCGAAGCTGGGCGACCCGGGCCAGGAGGGTGGCATCCGGTTCTGGCACCCGGGCGGCGAGCTGAACGCCGTGGCGCTGGAGACCGACGTGCACCCGGGCTTCATGACCGACTGGCAGCAGCCGCTGGTCGTGGCGCTGACCCAGGCCCGCGGGCTGTCGATCGTCCACGAGACGGTCTACGAGCAGCGGCTGGGCTACACCGAGGCGCTGAACTCGATGGGCGCCAACATCCAGGTCTACCGGGACTGCCTCGGCGGCACCCCGTGCCGCTTCGGCCGCCGCAACTTCAAGCACTCGGCGGTGATCGCCGGGCCGAGCAAGCTGCACGCCGCCGACCTGGTCATCCCGGACCTGCGGGCCGGTTTCAGCCACCTGATCGCGGCGCTCGCCGCCGAGGGCACCTCCCGGGTGTACGGCGTCGACCTGATCAACCGGGGCTACGAGGACTTCGAGGCGAAGCTCGCCGACCTGGGCGCGCACGCCGAGCGTCCGTAACCTCGGTCACCCTTCGTTCGCTACCACGGCTCCAGGTCGCGCTGCGACCTGGAGCCGTCGGCTCGGCGCACCGCGATGTGCACCGTGCGCGGGCCGTTGGCTACCCTTGCCGCGTGCCGTCGCTCTTTCGCCGCAAGTCCACCGACCTCGTCGACGAGGCCGCCTCCTCCGTGACGCCCGAGGAGACCGCCGAGCGGGCCCGGGGCTACACCCCGGCCAAGGGTCGGGAGACGCCCAAGCGGCCGACCGTCGGCCGCTGCCCGGCCGGCCCCACCCGCCCCCTCACGAAGGTGGAGGAGCGGGAGCGTCGCCGCCAGCTGCGCGCCGAGGCCGCGTCGGAGTTCCGCCGCGAGGGTGGCCCCCGCGACCGCGGCCCGGAGCGGCTGCTGGCCCGCAACGTTGTCGACTCCCGGCGTACGGTCGGCACCTGGTTCTTCGGCGGCGCGCTGATCGTGCTGATCGGGTCGAACGCGGCGATGCCGCCGGTGGTCCGGCTGATCTCCAACCTGCTCTGGGGCGCGCTGGCGCTGGGTGTGGTCGTCGACTCGGTGCTGATCTGCCGCAAGATCGGCAAGCTGGTCCGGCAGCGCTTCCCGAAGACCGACCAGCGGATGGGCTCGCTCTACCTGTACGCGGTCATGCGGTCGATCACGTTCCGGCGGATGCGCGCCCCGGCTCCCCAGGTCAAGCTCGGCGACAAGGTCTGATCCCGGCTCGCACCACGCCGGGCAGGCGCAGCACCGCCGTCGCGCCCGCCGCACCGGGAGCAAGCTCGTCGCGAAGCCTCCGGGCGTCGGTTGTTCGTTGTACCGTACGCATGGTTCACCATGCTGAACACGGCATCGGTGTACGTCGCAACGAACGTTGATCCGATGGAGCGAACGCATGTCTCCCGAGCCGGCCGCCCCGCTCGCCACCATCGCCGCCGCCCTGCGCCGCGAGCGGGAGCGGGTCGGCATCTCGCTGACCGAGCTCGCCCGGCGGGCGGGCGTCGCCAAGTCCACCCTCTCCCAACTGGAGTCGGGGACCGGAAACCCGAGCGTGGAGACGCTGTGGGCGCTGGGCGTGGCGCTCGGCGTGCCCTTCAGCCGCCTGGTGGAGCCCCCGGATGACGGCGTACGGGTGATCCGCGCCGGAGAGGGCCCACAGGTCCGATCCGAGCAGGCCGACTTCGCCGGGACGCTGCTCAGCGCCGGACCGGCCCACCTGCGACGGGACATCTACCTGATCGAGCTGGAGCCGGGCGCGATCCGGGCCGCGAACGGGCACACCCCCCGCAGCGTCGAGCACGTGGTGGTCGCCGCCGGCCGGCTGCGGGTGGGGCCCGAGTCCGGGCCGGTCGACCTCGGCCCCGGCGACTACGCGACGTTCCCCGGCGACGCCCCGCACCGCTACGAAGCGCTGGTCCCCGGCACCTTCGCCGTGCTCGTCATGGAACACCCCTGACCCGCACGCCCGGAGTGTGGGGTATCGTCGGAAGCCAGATTCGGTTATCGACCCAAATGTCCGAAACCATAGGATAACGTTTGCGCCCGTGGGCAGTGCCACAGTGGCGGTGAGCGAGCCCACGCCGTTACCCTCCATCCGCAGCCACGCCCTGCCGAAATGGGCGACCCGACCGGCACGCGAGGCCCAGCGCGACAATCTGCAACGAGGTGACAACGCCGTGAGCGAGCGGACGCGAGCCGGCCACCGGAGCGTGGCAGGCGGCGACCGGACGCCCGGCGGTCACCGGGGCGCGAACGCGGACCGCCACCCTCATGAGCTGATCGGCCACCTGGCCGGGTGCGGCGACGGGCTCGGCGGATGAACGGGCGCTACACCGACCGGTGGCGGGACCCGAACGAGCCGTCCTGGGTGGTCGAACCGACCAGCGAGTGGCAGCCCCAGTTCCCCGGCCAGCGCTACCCCGGCGACATCGGCATGTCCCACCAGCCGCCCCCGCCGCCGCGCGGCCGGGCAACCGTGGTCGGCCGCACCGAGGTGCCGCCGCTCGCGCCCACCCGCCCGGACGGCACCTACCTCGGCCGGTCCTGGGCCGACGAGGAGCCCGCCGAGGCGGCCCCCTACGGCCGGTCCTGGGCCGACGAGGAGCCGGCCGGGGCGCCCGTCCACGGCGGATCCCGGGGCGACGAACGCCCGTTCGAGACGTCCGCCTACGGCCGGCCCGACGACGACGCCCGCCCTTACGACCATGAGCCGTACCGCCGGCCGCTGCCCGAGCCGCCCCGGCGCGACGAACGCCGTTCCCCGGAGTCGGACCGGCGGACCGCCTGGTCCGACCGACGTCCGAGCGACGAGCGGGCGCCGGCCCGTGAGGCAGCCTGGCACCGGGACCAGCCCGCCGAGCGGTACGACAGCCGCCGGCCCCGACACGATCCCGCCGACCGGGAGCGGGGCCACCCGAGCGCGCCACCGGTGTCCCCCGCGCCCCGGTCCGACAACGGCTGGGTGCCGGAGCCGGAGGAGGCACCGCGCCGGCGGAGCGCACCGGAGCGCCCGGCCGCCGGATACGACCGGCACCCCGGCGACGGGTACGCGGCGCGACCCGGCCGGGGCCACGAGGGCCGCCCGGCCGACAACCGGGCCGCCGGCGGGGCCGGCCAGTGGGCACCCGTGGAGGGCCGCTCGCGGTACCCGGTCGACGGGTACCCGGATCGGGTCGCCGACGACACCCGTCGCCCCGACCGGATGACCGACGCACGGCACCCGGACCGGGTTGCCGACACCCGCCGCCCCGACCGGTCGGCCGACGACGCCCGCCACCCGGAGCGGGTCGTCGACGACGCGCGGCCGGCGGCACGGGCCCGGGTCGACGCCGGCGGCGCGGCCCCGGAGCGGCGGTACCGCCCGGACGAGGCGGTCGGCGCACCGCGGACACCGGAGAGTGGACGACGGCAGCGGCCCGAACCGGATCTGCCGGGACAGCCCCACCGGGACGATGAGCGGCGCCGGCCAACCGACCCGCACTGGCAGCAGCCCCGCGAGGCTGCGGCCCGCGCCGACACGTACCCCGACCGGCGGCCCCGCGAGGAGGCCCGGCCGGAGGCGTACCGCGAGGAGCCGTACCGCGAGACTCGGCCGCAGCCCGGGCAACGCCCGGACGGCGGCCTGCCCTGGCCACCGCCGGGTCCGGTGCGTCCGGACCGGACGCGGGAGCCGGGCCGCCAGGGCGAGGCGCACCGGACCGCCGACCCGCACCGACCTGTCACCGAGCCGGGCGTTCCGTCGCGGCCGGCCACCCGGCCCGAACGGCCACCGGCCGCGCCGTCCCGGTACGACGAACGACCGGCACGTCCCGCCGCGACGGCTCCGCAGGCCCCGGCCACCTCCGGCCGGGCCACCCCGGTACCGCCGGCACCCGTCTCCCCGGCCACGCCGGGCGCCGGCCGCCCGGCGCCGGTCC